>JBHENE010000068.1:0-3607 GCA_046262215.1 Chthoniobacterales bacterium
GCTCCCCGGTTGATCCGAACCGCATCTATGCGTCGCAATCGAGCGGCTGGTTCGGCCAACAAATCCAGCGCTCGGATGATGGCGGCTGCACATGGGAACCAGTCGGTAACGAGTTTGCGTACGACGGCGTTACGGGAACGCACCAATGGTACGACGGCACGCAGCATCCGTGGGAGTTCAAGCGCGTCTGGCACCTCGAGCCATCACTCTCCGATCCCGACACCGTATACGCCGGTGCCGAAGACGCCTCGCTCTTCCGCACGCAAGATGCCGGCAAAACATGGCAAGAGCTGCCGGGCTTACGCAAAGCCAAAGGCAATTTGTGGCAACCCGGCGCAGGCGGAATGTGCCTGCACACTATCGTGATTGATCCTTCAAATCACGAGCGGATCTTCGTCGCGATCTCGGCAGCCGGCGCTTTCCGCAGCGACGACGGCGGCACGACCTGGCTCCCGATTAACAAAGGTCTGAAATCACCTTACGAACTGCCTGATCCCGACGCCGAAGTCGGTCACTGTGTGCATCGGATCGCGCTGCATCCCTCCCGGCCGGGAGTGCTCTTCATGCAGAAACACTGGGACGTCATGCGCAGCGATAATGCTGGCGATCATTGGACGGAAGTGAGCGGCAATCTGCCGAGCGATTTCGGCTTCCCGATCGATGTGCACGCGCATGAACCCGAGACGATCTACGTGGTACCGATTAAGAGCGACTCGGAACATTTCCCGCCAGACGGCAAGCTGCGCGTCTATCGCAGCCGGAGCGGCGGCAACGAGTGGGAAGGCCTAACGAATGGTCTGCCGCAGAGTGATTGCTACGTGAATGTCTTGCGCGACGCGATGGCGGTCGACTCACTTGACGATTGTGGCGTTTACTTCGGCACAACGGGTGGCCAGGTCTACGCGTCCGCTAATTCCGGCGACACCTGGAAGCCGATCGTAAGGGATCTACCTGCAGTTCTTTCGGTCGAAGTGCAGACGCTGCCGTGATCATCCGCGTAGTCCTTCCGCACCATTTGCGGACGCTCGCGCGCGTCGGTGACGAGGTGCAGGTGAACGTCGCTGAAACAGCAACGATAGGCGCCGTTCTTGACGCGCTCGAAGAACGTTATCCGCCACTGCGCGGCACCATACGAGACCACCAGACAAAGCAGCGACGCGCGTTCGTTCGCTTCTTTGCCTGCGAAGAAGATCTGTCGCACGAACCGCCAGAGACTCCGCTGCCGCCGGCGGTCCGAGCAGGCGCGGAGCCATTCTTCGTCGTCGGCGCGATGGCCGGCGGGTGATCTGCCGCTGTGACCATGCCCCACGGGGACGAAATCGACGAGGTCACGAATGTCGAAGACGAAAAGTTCGACTTAATCTACCCGCCGAAAATCAGGAAGCTTTCTGCGGTTTTCTGGACGCCGGTGCGGATCGCTGCAGAGGCGGCCAGAATGTTGACCGTAGCGCAGCGAGCGCGCGTGCTGGATATCGGGTGCGGCGCCGGGAAGTTCTGCCTGCTCGGTGCTTCGTTGACGGAAGCCCAGTTCACCGGCGTCGAGCAACGCGCTGATCTCGTCGAGGTCGCGCGCCAGGCAGCGGCCCAGTTGCAGCTGCCCGGCGTGGAGTTTCGCCACGCAAATATCATCGATGTGCCTTTCGACGACTTCGACGCTTTCTACATCTTCAACCCTTTCGAAGAGAACATGCTCGTCGGACACAAGATCGATTCCGCAGTGCCGCTGTCGCCTGAGCTGTTCAAGGCGTGCACAAGCCACGTCGCTGATCAGCTCGCCGCGCGACCTCTCGGCACCAGAGTTGTCACTTACATGGGTTACGCCGACGAAATCCCCGCCTGCTACACGTGCGAGTCGGCTCTCTTCGGTGACGACCTGAAGCTCTGGGTGAAAACGCGCGAGCATGATCCGGACATCGAGCGGCTGCGGTTGCGACCCTCGCGGAGTTATCATGGATCGGCGGGATGGGCGCCGCCGCGCAGCCGTGGTTGAGCTGCTGTCGATTACGCTAGCAACTGCTTCATCTCGCTAGCGAATTTCGGCCCGACGCCGCTCTCCTCGTGCTTGAAGAACACGAACAGATCGCCCCATTGCGTTGCCTTCGCGCGGATGATGTCGGCCCACTTCGCCAGACTAGCGGCGTCGTAATCTTCGCGACGCAGCCGCAGATAGCCGAAGTTTGCCGTCGCCTCGACGGGCGTCGCGAGATTTGCACTCTCTGCTATACAAAGCGCGACATTCCACTGCCGTAGCAACCCGAACACCTCCTCATCAAACCAGGAGGCGTCGCGAAATTCGAAGGCGATGCGCATTCCATTCGGCACTTCCTCGAGAAAAGCCGCCAGCCGCGGCGCGTCCTTCTTGAAGCTACCGGGCAGCTGAAACAGCACCGGCCCGAGTTTCGCGCCGAGCTGCGACGTGACCTGATGGAAGTAGCGCAACGTGTCCGCACATTCCCGCAGCTTCGCGAAGTGTGTCACCTTTTGCGGCGCCTTTAGGCTGAAGCGAAATTCTTCGGGCGTCAGCGAGCTCCAGCGCTCCATCGTTTTGGTGCTTGGGATCTGGCGGAACGTGTAATTAACCTCGGTCGCTGAGAATCGCTCTGCATAATACGGCAACATCTTCGCCGTCGGCATTGTCTCTGGGTAGAAAGTCCCCTTCCACTCCGGGTATTGAAAACCCGACGTGCCGATCCAGAGCTTCATCGTTGCGCCCGATAGCGTCCGCGTTAGCTACTGCGCTTAGCGCCTTCTGTGGCGAGACGCACCGCGAGTTTGCGATCTTTGAACTGGATGCCGTTCAGTTTCTTCAGCAACAGCTCCACCCGCGTCTCGGCCACATCGACCAGGCTCTTCGTCGGCTGCAGATGAATCGCGCCGATTTCGCCTTTCGGGATCGCGGTCACGCCAGCAATGACGCCGACGAAATCCCCCGGTTGCACTCCATGGCTGCGACCGACATTAAAGGCGAGACGCACCATGCCCGGTTCATGCGAGATCAGGTCGGGGTTCTCGTTCCGCGGCGTGCGACCCGTTGTTTCGTTGCGTCGGCGTGGTGGTCGTTCGTCATCGTCATCGCGACCGCGCTCCCGCCTGTCTCGCGCTGTTGGATCAGGCGCGCCGCTCGCGCGGCGATCTTCAGGAACCGGCTGGCTCGCGCGCGGTTTGTCGTCGCCTAATAAGTGAATGAGCGCCGACGCGATGTCCGTCGGCGAATGATTCTGCTCCAGCAGGCTATCGAGCAGTTCATCGTGGCGCTTGTACTCGCCTTTCTCCAAGGTCTCGCGCAGCGCCTCGGCGAACGCCGTCGCGCGTTTCCCTTCCACCTCTTCGGCTGAAGGAGTTCGCGCGCGTCGCATCCGGCTCTTCGTGAAGCGCTGGATGTTTTCGAGCCGATAAATCTCACGGCCTGCGACGAACGTCACCGCCTTGCCGCCTTTGCCGGCGCGACCGGTCCGCCCAATGCGATGCACGTAATCTTCGCCGTCATGCGGCAGGTCGTAATTGAAGACGACTTCGATGTCGTCGACATCGAGGCCGCGCGCCGCGACATCTGTGGCGACTAAAATCTCGACCGCCCGTTTCCGGAATCTTGCCATCACGCGTTCGC
>JBHENE010000069.1:0-12828 GCA_046262215.1 Chthoniobacterales bacterium
ATTCATTGCGCGCAGCTCGTGGAAGGCGCGCTCCGCAATGCATTGAGCGGTAGTCGCGAAAGCGTCGCCACAGCAGCTCCGCGAGTGAACGCCCCGACGCTTTTCGATCAACTTGCTCCCGCGCCGGCTGCCAAGGTGAAGGTTGTGATCAACAGCCAATCAGCCGAGCAGCCCTGAGTTCGGGATTGCAGAGCAATGCCGCAGTTTTCTTATCGCGCTCGCAACTCGCAAGGAGGTCTAGTCGAGGGAGTCCTCGATTCACCCGATCGCGCGTTCGCCATTCGTCAGATCGAGCAACTGCGCTACACGCCCATCCGCATCGAAGCGATTGGAGCGCCGCCTCCGCAGGCTGTAAAAGGTTCAACTCCAGACAAGGCAACGCCGACAGCGAGCACGGCGCCGCACGAGCGGCTGAAGATCCCGCACACGCAGCTGTTGATTTTCACGGAGCAGCTGGCGCATTTGCTTCAGGCTGGGATGACGCTCGACGAAGGATTGTCGGTGCTGCAGAAGCGCCTGAAACATCCACGCGTGCAGCAGATGACGCATGCGCTCCACCAGGCGCTCGTGGATGGGCGCAGCTTCTCGCAAGCGCTCCGCGACTTTCCCCGGATCTTCCCGGCGATCTACGTGAACCTGATCGCCGCGGGTGAAGCCAGTGGCGCCCTGCCTGATATTCTCAAGCGACTCGTCGAGCATCTGATGCAGGCGAAGAATCTGCGCGACCGCGTGCAGGCGGCGCTGATTTATCCGACATTTCTCGCCCTCGCGGGCATCGCGCTGATCACGATTTTCATTACCTTCATGGTGCCGCAGTTGACGGGGTTCATGTCGCAGAATGGCGGGACCTTGCCGCTGCCGACGCGGATCCTGCTCGGCGCGAATCATTTGATCACGGGCTATTGGTGGGTCGCGGTGTTGCTCGTGATCGCAGCCATCATCGGCTTCCGCGCAGCCGTGCGGAGCGATGAAGGCCGCATCGCGTGGGACCGCTTCCGACTGATGGTTCCGGGCTACGGGCGCGTGATCCGGCACCGCTACTACGCCCAGTTTTCGCGCACTCTCGGGACGTTGATGGAGAATGGCGTGCCGTTGTTAAAGGCGCTAGATCTGGTGAGCGAAATCGCGGGCAATCGATATCTCGAAGTGAAGCTCGTCGAAGTGCGGCGCGCGGTCATCGATGGCGCGAATCTCTCCGCCGCACTCCACGCGCAGAAGCTGTTCCCGGAATTGCTGACCGACATGATGGCCGTCGGCGAGCAGACCGGCCATTTCGCGCAGACGATGCAGACGGTAGCCGACGTCTATGAACGCGAGCTTGATCGCACTGTGCAGACGATCTCGGCATTGATTCCGCCTGTGATCATCGTGCTGATCGCGGTGGTCGTTGGCTTCGTCGTATATAGCATCCTTTCGGCGGTGTTCGAGATGACGAGTAGTTTGCAGACGCGACCTCACTAAGGTAATCTCGGGCGCAGATGTCCCCTCGCGCGCTCGCGTTCGCCTTCGTCGCTTCCGTAGCGCACTTCGCGCAGGCGCAGACCGCCGCCGATCATCACCTCCGCAGCAAAACAGAGATCGAGCCGGCGCCGCTTGCTCTCGCCACTGCGCCTCGCTCGGCCTGGCTTGATCTGCGCCAAAACACGACTGGACGCCCTGGCCCGCAGAGTGCGCCGCCCTGGGTAAAGGCGGTCACGATGTTACCGCAGGCGCCAAGCGAAGGGGCCGCGGCAAAGACAACGTTCCGCATTCAGCTGGCGCAGCCTTCCGCTGATCTCCCGCTGCTGATGTTTCGCTTGTTCTTCGACGATAAACCGGACCAACGGCCTCGCGTCGTGACGGCGGATGACAATGGCGGCCTTCTCTTGCAGACAACGAGCCTCGGACTCGGGCTCAATCTCGCGACGTCCGAGACAGTGATGGTGCCGGCGGACCGGGTGTCGACCGTCGACGTCGAAGTGCCCGGCGACGGCCGCACAATTCGTGGTGCTTATCTGGCTTGGATGACGAGCGGTGAGGTCGTCCGGCCGGCGGATGCAGAGCAGCGATTTTTGATGCCGGAGACTTTCGACTCGGGAGCACCGTTGCGTGCGGATAGTAGTGATGTCGAGAATTTCGGAACCGTCACTGCGACCCTCGCGCCAGAGACAATCGCGATTGGTCCGAGCGTGCAACAAGGCGCCGCGTTTCAATTTCCGCTCGAGGCGCAGCCGCTGGCCGCGATGCTGACGTTCGAAGTTTCGAGCGCGTACGTCGATTCGCTGCCGGAAGTTTACCTGAATGGCGAGAACCTCGGACAAGTAACCGTAGCGCTGCCGGAGCTAGCCGACCCAGCGTATCGCGGAGAGATCAAGCCGCTCATCCGGCAGATGCGCTTTCAATACACGGGCTGGCTCCGCGCGCAGAAGCTTCTGCCCGCGAGTTCGCTGCGGACCGGACCGAACGATTTACTTGTGATCGCTGGCGCGGGCACGCCGGCTTCAGCCATTCGGGCCACGCAGATTCAGCTGAAGTACGTCTGGGAGAAATTTGATTACCAGTTGATCCCCGGGCGGTAGCGGCGAGCTTTTCCTATGAAACGCACGAATTCAGCCGCGGGCTTCACCTTGCTCGAGATCATGCTCGTCGTGATGATCATCGGCCTGCTCCTCGGCACTGCTATTTACAAGCTCAAGGGTAACGTCGAGGTCAGCCGTGGCGTCGCTGTCCAGAGCTCGCTCCAAAGCATTCGCACGCAGCTAAAGCTTTACGAAAGCCTCAACGGCTTCCCGCCGACGACTGAGCAAGGACTGAAGGCGCTCGTCACACAGCCCGAAAGCGAACCCCGCCCGACGCGCTGGAACCAATTACTCGACGGCGTGCCGAAGGATCCTTGGGGCAAGGAATTTATCTACGTTAGTCCCGGTCGGAAAAATCCGAACGGCTATGATCTTTACTCCGCCGGACCGGATCGAATCCCCGACACCGCGGACGACGACTGGGGCGGCGGTTAGCGTTTACAGCTCAGCAGGTGTCGGTTCTACTGTGCCATTGGGCGCATTTGGATTGCGCTGGATCGTTGTCCGGACGCGCGGCGGCGGGGTTGGCAGCATCGGGATCGGTGCCGGCTTGATCGCTCCTCCGGCTGCTGGATTTGGAGCATTGAAACCCTGCGCAGGTGTTTGTCCCGGCGTTATCCCATTTACCTGCGGCATCGGCATCGGCGCATTCGGAATCTGCGGCTGCGGGATTACTGGAACAGGTGCGCTGGACGCGATCGGTGCGGTAATGAGCGCTTGGTTGAACCCGATCGTCGCGAATTGCCCTTCTTTCGCGATGGTCACCTTTGTTGCGCCTACGCGCTCTGACCATTCGATGTTCGAGATGCTATAACCGTCGACCGGCTGAGCTGTCGAAAGGTATAGCTTCAGATTCTTGTCGGTGCTTGAGGCTACGGTGACGAGATCGCCATTCGGCGAGTGCGCGGCGTTTGCGATGTAAAGATCCTTCGCAAAATTCGCGACCGGCGCTGGCGCCGCCACGGCCGTTGCAACCGCAAACGGCGAGCGCGTCATCATCGCTTCGTAGCGGGCGAACTCCGGACGCTGCGGCACGTCGTCACTTGCGAGGATTGTTCCGGCAAAGGAGGCGCCTGCAATCGCCGCAGAGAGGATTGATTTTGTCATCGCTCAACCTTTCGGCGCAAACCATCGCGCGATCTTAAATTTACCCTTCATCATTGTCGGATCGCTCGGATCGATCTGAAGATTCACACTTTCGAAGACAACGAACGACTCCGGCTGCTGCACCTCATACAGGAAGTGCACGAGTGGCGGCCACGGACTCTTCGTCTCCACCGAGGCAAAGACGGCCTGGTAATTGGGCGTCGAATCGCCGGAACCGATCGCTGGATTTTCAATCACCATGTTCTCTTTGCCGGCCACCTGTTTGATCTGGTCGAGCAAAGCGGAGGCTTCCACGGGGCTCTTCAATGTCGGCTGGTTTTTCTTCAGCCATTCATCGCGCTGCGCCCACATGCTCTGTTCTTTTAGAAATATCTTCTGCTGCATGCGCGTCGCTTTGCGCTCGGCCATCTCGGCTCGAGCGCGCGCCGCCATTCCGGTAAGCGTGCTCCAGATCACAAGATTCAGAAGAAGGAAGATAACTCCGCCGATCGCCACCAGCAGCACGCGTTCGCGGCGGTTTAACCGTTGAAACCAAAGCGGTATCATCGTGGCTTTCCCTCCAGGCGGAATTGCGCGTGCTCGTTAGGCAGAATGCGCGGCGCCGCCATCTCGAACTGGAACGTCTGCAGCGCAGAGTTTTTCTTCACCTTGTCGGCAAATTCATAAGCCAGCGCGGCGGTCTTCGCCTCGCCATCGACGGAAATCTGCCGCGCCGATTGGTTGAACTGCGTGATCTGCACATCTGCCGATGGAAGACTTTCGAAGAGGTGCTGGAGCACTTCGATCGGGTAGTAGTGCGGATCGATCGCGGGCGACAGCGCCTTCCATCTTGCTTCGGTTTTCTGGATGAACGCCGTCTTGGGAGCATCGCTCGCGATCTTCTTGGTGAGGCTGCTGAGTTGGAATCGCTGAAAGAACACGTAGGCAGCAAAGAGCAGCAGAACAGCGCCATAGATCGCGCCTGCCAGCGCCAGACGTTTCTTCCATTCGCCAATCCGCGCGAGATCACGCCGACGTTGTCGCCAGCTTTCCGGCAGGAGGTTCAGCTTCGTGGCAGCCGGCGGCGCCTCGACTGCCATGAGATCGGCGGGAGTTGTCGAGATGCCTTGTAGCGAATCGCGCATCTCGAAGAGCGCTTCATCCAGGAACACCGCGGGTGAAGAGGTGTCGATTCCCTGCAGCTGCGCGCTCAACGCGAGCTGCGGCAGATCGCGCTGCAGCTGCGAGGCGTCCGCTCCGTTAAGCGAGCGCGTGAAGCCGATTTTGCCGCCTTCGCTGATCGCGCAGACGAGTCCGGAGTCTTCCGGATAGATTAGAAAAGCACGGCCCGCCGCAGCGTGAGTTGCGGCGCGTTGCGCGGCATAAACAGTGACCTGGCTCGGGATAATCCCGCGCGACAACAACGGCGCCGCAATCTCGGAGAGCCGCTCGTTGTGCACCGCCACCGCTGAGACGACGCTCCCCTCGCCGATCTGCTCGATCAGCTCGAAGTCGCTCGTCACTTCCTCAGGCGGATACGGGAACGATTTCTCGATTTGGATGCGCACCATCTCGGCGTATTCCGACGGCTCAGCGGTTGGTAACCGGAGCCGCTGCGCGAGCACGGCGCTGATCGGCAATCCGAGGATGACTTCGGTGCTCCCGTTCAGCAGCGGCACCGCCTCCTCAAGAGAGGCAATCGTAAGCACGTCCCACGAGCCGCTATGCTCGGCACGGCGAACGACGTTCCAGCCTTCGCGCGCGGGGATCAGGAACACCGGAATGGAAGGCGTTTCGATATCAGTACTCCTTCCACGTTCCAGCAATCAGAATAGGCTGTTGCCCGTTAGGTTTATCAACAACCATTTCGATCGTTCGAGTTACAGATGCCGATCGACCAACGCTGACGACACGCATCCTGTGATCGATATCAAAGCCGGCGACCTGTAGGATGGCGGGGAGCTGCTGCTGCGGAGCTGTGATGCCTAACGCTCGCCAAGCTTCGTCCGAGCTGAGTGTCGGATCATCTTGCGTACCGTCTTCGCCGTCTGATCCGCGGCGCAAGGTCAGGAAGTCGTCGACTGCCTGTTCCCCAAATCCAAGTGCAAGAAGAATATCCCGCGATGCCCAACGCACATCCACTTTCTGCCCGCTTGTGATCGTGAAGTCAGCATCCCAGCCATCGTTCGCTGTGAACTCTTCCCAGCCATGGATGCGCTTCATCTCGTCGATGCGGGTGAGCAATCTATTCGAGGGTCGGTAGTCACCTTCAGCTTCTGCGCCATTGAGCCGTATCTCGTTATCGGAATCGACCCAATCGAGCAGGCAATCGATCATCCGATCGCGGTCGTTCAGTTCCACCCCCTTGATCTCCAGATATCGACGCAGTAATTCCCGACACCTTGCTCCCTGTTCGGACGGTTGAGCCGCGTTCAAGGCGATCCAATTCAAATTCAACCGTCCGCCTTCACCGGTAATCCGCGCGTCGAAGGTTTGGGTCCGGTTCACTCCGCCGCGTAAAAGCGGTGATCCTGGCTTTACCGCCGGATGCGTTGCAATTTCGCTGCCGGAAGCAGCCATCGCTTCCGCTTCCATCACGCGGTTGGCATTTCCGTTTAGCGTGAGACGTGAATCGATATCGAGCGCCCACGAAATCACCACAGCACTGAGAAGAAATAGCGCCCAAAGCGACAATAACAGCGCCGCTCCGCGCCGATCGTTATTGGCTGAAGTTTTCATCTACTGGCTGATGAAAGGGATGTTCTTTCAATCGGTATCACCACTTCCCAAGGCACGGCGCTGTCGAGACGGCCGATGATCACCCTGACCAAGTGCGGTAGTTGCTGTTGCTGCCATTGAGGCACCCAAGTGCTTACCTGCGGGTCGTAATACTCAACGTGCAGATCCTGAACATTCGAAAGCAGTGGCACCCAGGATTCATTGCTGATGTCGTCGGCGGCGTCGCTGAACGGCTTTCGTGCGATCCCGATCTCGAGTTTGGCATCGCCTTTTTTGGCCGGACGGATGCGGAGGCTCACGCGGTAGTCTCCGGCGGCGTATCGCGTCAGCAATCCAGGGCCGGCTCCGCAAACCCATGTCACCTGGTCGCTCCAACGATCGTTCAACCTGAGCGATTCGCCGCTCATCGCGCTTACGCCCGGCGGCAGTGACTGCCATTGCGTGCTCAGCATGTTCAAGAATCCCCCGTATGTCGCATCGACGACATTCGCCTCCGCCGAGATTCGCAGCGCCGTCAGGTTCGTCGCGACGAAGCGGTAGATCGCCATCGACATCATTGCGAGGATCGCGACCGCCAACGTGATCTCGAGCAGCGTGAACCCGCCGACACGGTGCCGCCGGTTACGCGCGGTAAACATAGAACTCAATCTTGCGCGTTTGCGCGACGCCTCCGCGCGTCCAGTTCGCCGTCAGGACGACACGACTAATGCCGGTCACTTCCAGATCTTTGTCGTCCTTGAGGCCAGCCGGCGCCGTTTGCTGCACGACCGTGACAGGGCCATAGCCGGTCTCGATCTTCTTCTCGCGTTTCTGATCTGGTGCGCCAGGCGTCGCCTGAATCTCCGCCATCTGATTTGCGAGAATCTGGCGGACACGATCTTCCTGTGAGCTAAGGGCGCTGGCGTTCATGCAGTTCTCGACCGAGCGACCGAGCGCGAGCACGCCGACGGCAAAGATCGTGACGCCGATCAGGACCTCGTAGAGGGCAAAAGCGCGTCGGCTTTTGTTATCTCGCGGCATACTGAATCATCTCGGCCCGCGCAGTCAGCGCCGAATATTTCGCCGACCAGGAACCGTCGGCGCCTTTGTACGAAACGATTGCGGGCTCGCACGTGCCCGACGACCAGAAGATCCAGTCCGCGGGCGGGTCATCGATCAGCGCGAGCGGCAACTTCAGGAGGTAGGCGTCGCCTTTGCGCAGAGTCAAGGTGGTGGTCGGCTGCTTCGCTTCGTCACGCGCGAAAGACTCAGGCCGCAGAATGACGCGATCCTTCTGCCACGAAATCAGGTAAGGTCGCCGCTCGGAGACGCTCCGTTCCTGTGCGCTGCGGACGAGTTTGTTCATGTCGTCGAGAGAACGCCGTAAGCGCCGATCTTTGAGCACGCCATTGAGACTTGGGATCGCGAGCCCCATGAGCAGGAGCATGATGAAGACGGCAATTGCCATCTCTATCATGGTGAACGCCCGCTCGTTGCGCCGCATCTGCGAATCTACGGTGTCAGCGGCAAAGCTCAACCGAGGTGGCGACTCCTGTAGCGGCGGTCTATGACCGCCGAACCGCGGTAACTCCAGGTGCAAAGCACGGCGGTCACAGACCGCCGCTACAGAAGATTGCCTCCACTCCCGCGCGCAACGCGCCGCTAAAAAAGCGCAACCGAACGGCAGCGGCCTTAGCGTGAGTGCGTTATCGTATTTTCGTGAATCGAACCGTTCAGGCGCCGGCAGCGGTTTCGCGGAGCTCTGGCTCAAGCGGAACTGGCCGGCAGACCAGCTCTGCTTCGCGGTGGGCGTTGCGCGTGCTCCTGGCGGTTGCTGTTGTCTCGGTCGCGGCCATTCTGATCTGGCAGGGTGTGACCGCTCACGGCACGCCTGACCCGACGACGCCACGCACGACGCCGACGGTGGCGTTCCTCGACATCGGCGTGCTCGTATTTCGCGAAGGCCTCGAATGTATCCTCGTGCTCGCGGCGATCACCGCCAGCATGGTCGGCGCGCGACGCTTGCATCGGAGGCCGGTGGCGCTCGGCGCGGCGATCGCGTTCGGCGCGACGCTGGTGACCTGGTTCATCGCCATTGGAATCATGGGTCAGCTCACCGAGAGCGTGCCCGCTCTTGATCTGCAAGCCGCGACTGGGTTGCTCGCAGTGATCGTGCTGCTCGTGATCATGAACTGGTTCTTCCACAAGATTTACTGGGGCGGCTGGATTCGCGCGCACAACCGCCGGCGGAAGAACCTGCTCGCGAACGCCAGCACGGTCGCGATCTCACAGCGCCGTCTCTATTGGGGCTTCATCCTGCTCGGCTTCACGTCGCTTTACCGCGAAGGCTTCGAGGTAGTGTTGTTTCTGCAGACGTATCAATTGCGCCTCGGCGGTGGCGTGGTGCTGAAAGGCGCGCTGCTCGGTCTGGTGCTCTCGGGATTCGTCGCGGTGCTGACCTTCGCGCTGCAGCAGCGGTTGCCGTATCGGAAAATGTTAATCGCGACCGGCGTTTTGCTCGGCGTGGTGCTGCTCGTAATGGTGGGCGAACAGGCGCAGGAGATGCAGCTCGCACACTGGATCTCGACGACGCCGATCGCCGCGCTCGAGAACATCGTTCCGGGTTGGATGGGGCTCTGGTTCGCTGTGTTCCCGACTGTGGAAACGCTGGCTGCGCAGGCGCTCGCGGCGCTTCTCGTCGTCGGCTCGTATTATGGAGCGAGCATGCTGCAGGGCGCGGGTCCGGAAGGCGACGTCGTCATTCCTGAAGTGCTCGAGTCAGACGGCGTCAAAGGCGCAGAACGCCTCGAACAAGTCCTCTGATCGCGGGCCCGCCTGCTCGCTTTGATCTCATGAAACGCATTCTCTACATCCTTCTCTTGGTGACGCTCCCGACGCTCAGCGCCTTCGCGGGGGCGCGGCGCTTCACCTACGTCTACGAGACAGGGACGACGGCTCCGGGCTCATTCGAACTGGAAAACTGGATCACGTGGTCCACGCACACTGACGAGGATCACACCTTTGATCGTCTCGATTTCCGCCACGAGATCGAGTTCGGAATCACCGACCGATTACAGGGCGCGGTGTATCTCGCCGACTGGGATTACCGCGATGGTCGGTTTGTGGAGGAGCCGGGATCCCATTACGACGGCTCTGCGATCGAGCTGGTTTACAACCTCACGAACCCTCAGATGCATGCGCTCGGTTCAGCCGTTTATGGCGAGCTGAAGATTGGCGAAGATCTGGTAAAGCTCGAGGGCAAGATGCTGCTCGAGAAGAATCTCGGCCGTCTGGTGCTCGCTTATAACGCGAGCCTCGAAGCTGAATGGGAAGGCGAAGATCTCGATGAGCGAACGGGCGAATTTCAGCAAACGCTCGGCGTTAGCTACGAAGTGAGACCGCAGTTCCTGGTCGGCGGTGAATTGCTGCACGAGATCGAATTTCCCGAGTGGAAAGAAGCGGAGCGGAGCGTGGTATTCGCGGGGCCGAATGTGTCGGTCCGCTACGGCAGTTGGTGGGCGACGACGACTGCGCTGGCGCAATTAACAGACGTGGGCGGCGAGCCGAACTTCCAGCTGCGCACGATCGTCGGATACTCGTTCTAAGGGATGAAAGCCGCGCATTTTCTGGGTATCGCGACGTTGTTAGGCGCAGGAGTGTTGGCCGGTTGTGAATCCATGGTTCCAACCGCGCCACCGGTGACAGCCGCGATGGTGTCGTCGGCCAGAAGCCAGCACGCAGACGCAGCGATGTTGGCGAGCGGACGATCATTGTTCGTGAGCCGGTGTGCCCATTGTCACGCGCTTCCCGTGGTAGGGGAACACTCCGCGGACAAGTGGCCGGGCATCATCGCGAAGATGCAAAAACGCGCCGGTTTACAGCAGGCCGAGAGAGACGCTGTGCTCGCCTATCTGCTCGCCGCATCTGGCACGAACTAGACAGGATTAACACGATTTGGAGGATTGGGAGGGATTGAGAAGGGGCGACCGCGCAGCTGCCTTTCCAATCCGGCTAATCCTGTAAATCCGCTTAATTCCTGTCTAGTTCGGAAAACTTGTCGTTCCCCGTGCGGCACGATCCTAGCTACTTGCACGGCGGGCATGGATAGAGAGATCATCAACGCGCTGTTAACCGGGATGCTCGAAAGTGTGGAGGGCGTTTCAGACCTGCTCTTCATTGCCGGAAAGCCGCCGCTGGTCGAAACGCATGGCCGGTTGCAGGACTTCCCCATCGACACCGGCGCGATGACGACGGATCTGATCGAGCAAATCGCAGCCCACATCATCAACGGGAGCGTACGCCTAACGGGCGATCTAGAGAAGACCGGCTCGTGCGACTGCAGCTATGCGGTCGAAAACGTCGCGCGTTTTCGCGTGAACATCTTCAAGCAGATAGGTCGCTTCGCCATCGTGATGCGAAAACTCCAGTCCGAAATCCCGACGATCGACAGCCTCAACCTGCCGCCGATTTGCCGCGAGATCGTGAAGGAAAAGAACGGGATCGTTTTTGTTACCGGCGGCACTGGCAGCGGAAAAACGACAACACTCGCGGCCCTCTTGCACGAGATGAATGTCACGCAGGACATTCACATTCTGACGCTCGAAGACCCGATCGAATTCGTCCACGTGCACCACCGCGCCGCCTTCAGTCAGCGCGAGCTCGGCAAAGATTTTTTCACCTTCGCGGAGGGTCTGCGTGCGGCACTCCGACAGGCCCCAAAGGTGATCCTCGTCGGTGAGATTCGCGATCGCGAAACGATGGAAATTGCGATGACGGCGTCAGAAACCGGTCACCTCGTTTTAAGCACGATCCACACGATCAATGCCGGCCAGACGGTGAGCCGCATCCTTGGCATGTTCAGCCGCGAAGAGGAGCCACAGTTGCGGCAGCGGCTCGCTGAGACTTTGCGCTATGTAGTGAGCCAGCGCTTGGTCGCCAAGATCGACGGCGGACGCCTGATGGTGAGCGAGATCATGGGCAGCAGCCTGCGGACGCGCGAGACGATTCTATACGGGGAGTCGGAGAGCAAGACCTTCCAGGAGATCATTGAAGCCGGGTCGACGCTCGGCTGGCATTCGTTCGATCAATCGCTCCTCAAGGCGTTCGACTCCAACCTCATCACGGAAGAAGCAGCGATGCTTTACTGCACCAACAAAGGCAAGGTCCGTCGCGATCTCGACCTCGTGAAGAAGGTGAGGGGCGCCGCGACTGAAGGACCCTCGGGGTTGAAACTCAATGTGCAAAGTGCAGGCGTTCAGGCTCCGCCCGAGAGAAGCCGGACTTTTACGCCGCGCGCGGCGGCGTGACGCCTCGGCCGTCACGCTTTGTCGACGCTATATTTTCCGGGCCCGACGAAGAGCAGGCCAAGTAGGATCAGACAAAGCTCAATCGCGGCGAGCGCTGCATGCAAACCGCCACCGCTGTGCATCGCGCCGAGCGTGTAGATAAATGTGATGAGTAGAACGAGCAGGACACCGAGCCGAAAGAACAATCCGAAGATCATCAGGGCGGCCCCGATGCAGCCAGCGAGCGCGCCAAGAAAGCCCCAGATTTGCACGTGCGAGTGAAGGCCGAGATTGCGGATCGCACCGCCGAAGGCTGCCCAGCGTCCTCCACCTGCGAGCAACACCGGACCGGTTAAGATAACAAAGAGAACGCCGAGACTCAGGCGCATGATCAGGAGACCGACTTCACGATACTTCGCTAGAAATGCCATTCGCACGGCGGCGACGCTGAACGGATCAAAGACAGATTGCAAATCAAAGGCGCGCGCCCGAAACATCTCGGCGTGAGCGGAATCACCAAAGCAGTGTTGCTGGCGGCGGGTCGCGGGACGCGGATGCGCGAACTCACACACGACCTGCCGAAGCCGATGCTGCAGGTCCGCGGCAAGCCGGTGTTGCAGCACATCATCGAAGGCATGGCGACCGCGGGGGTTGACGATGTTCTGATCGTCGTCGGCTGGCGCGCGGACATCGTGCGCGATTTTTTCGGCGATGGCAGCCGCTTCGGCGTGCAGATTTCATACGTGACGCAGGTGGTGCAGGACGGCACCGGAAAGGTGGTCGAACTCGCGCGTGACTTCTGCGGCGGCGACGCATTTTTGCTCAGCTACGGAGACATCTTGGTCGATCCTTCGAACTACCTCGCGCTTGTCGGCCCGGCACCTGACGTGGAAGCAATCATCAGCGTGAAGCGCAACGAGGACGTGAGCAAAGGTGGCGCGGTCTTCGTGAACGAGAACTTTGAGATGACCGATCTGCGCGAGAAGCCGCAACCCGGCGAGCCAACGAGTCCGTGGTATAACGCAGGGATTTATACATTCCGGCCGAGCATCTTCGAGTTCACCAGCCGGTTGCAGCGTTCGCCTCGCGGCGAGTTCGAGCTGACCGATGCCATCCGCGACCTCGCGCTCTCCGGCAAGAAAGTGCAGGCGCTCGAGCTGGCTGGTGACTGGGCCGATGTG
>JBHENE010000070.1:0-14602 GCA_046262215.1 Chthoniobacterales bacterium
CCGACGCGGAAATCGGGATGTCCCATGTTTGCGCCTTCGGATGCACCTTCCATCTGTAGCGCGATGCGGCGAAAATCTGCAGTCGTCATGACCAGCCAACCCGCCTACCGGAGGCGGTTTCCGGCGTCTTCTTGGATCCATGTCCAGAGCTGCTCGAGCCGCTGGCCTACTTCGCGTTTTGCTTCGCGGAGGTCCGGTGGAGTTAGCTCCTCGCCCGACGCCGCGCGCCGCTGAGCGAACAGGTAATATTTGATCTTCGGTTCGGTTCCGGAGCCTCGGACGGCGATGCGTGTGCGATCAGCTAGCTCGAAGATGAGCATCCTTTCCTTGGGGATGATATCGCCCTCGGCGTCGTGGAAGGTCTCCGTTTCGAAGTTCTTCACCGCCGTTACGGCCGAGCCGAGCATCTCGGCGGGCGCGGCCGAAACATAGGACTCTAGTAACCGTTTGATTTTCGCAGCGCCTTCCGCGCCTTCGAAGGTCATCGCGCCGTTCTTCTCCTGGAAGTAACCGAACGTGGAGTAAACTTCGTCGAGCAACGAATCGAGTGTTAGCCCCCGTGACTTTGCGTAAGCGGCTACTTCGCAGAACATGATCGTGGCGCCATTGGCATCCTTATCGCGGACAAAATCCGCACCGCTGTAGCCGTAGCTCTCCTCGCCACCGAAGACATAGAGCGACGAATGTTCGAGACGCAGGCGGCGTGTTTCCGCTTCGGGCAGATCCCGATAACGCGCGACGATATCTGCTCGCAGCGCCTGCTCGTATTTGCCGAGTTTCGCGCCGATGTATTTGAAGCCGGTCAGCGTCTCGATGCAGCGAAGTCCGAAGTGTTCCGCGATCGCTTTCTGCAGATCGGTGGTGACGAATGTTTTGATAATGACGCCGCGCGCTGCGTTGCCGGCGTTCAGGACACCCTGCGCGAAGAGCGTTTGCACGCGGTAGAACGCGAGCAACGAGCCAATCTGGTTTCCGGTGAGCAACTCCATCGTGCCGCTCGCAGTTCTCACCGCCACGCCCATGCGATCACAATCCGGATCTGTGGCGACGACGAGATCGGCGCCTTCCGCTGTCGCCTGCTCCGTTGCGAGTTGTAACGCCTCAGCGTTTTCCGGGTTCGGGGACTTCACGGTAGGAAAGCGCCCGTCGAATTCATCCTGCGCCCGGACCGTGCTAAAGCTGAAGCCGAGCCGTTGCAGCATTGGCTTGATCGTGACGCCACCTGTTCCATGGATCGGAGTGAACACGATCCGCAGATCGCGTTGCGCGCGCACCAGCTCTGGGTCGAGGATCAGCGTCTCGAGACGATCCATGTAGGCTTCGTCAACGTCGCCGCCCAGCGTGACGACTTCACCACGCTCTTCGACCCCAACAGGAGAGTAAGTCTCGCCAACGATCGCGTTCACTCTCGCGATGATCCCACTGGCGTGCGGCTCGACCACCTGCGCGCCGTCGTTAAAGTAGACCTTGTAGCCGTTGTCGTGCGGGGGGTTGTGGCTCGCAGTGATGACGACGCCGGCGCTGGCGCGGAGGTGACGCACCGCAAACGAGAGCTCCGGAGTCGAGCGCGGCCCGTCGAAGACGCACGCGTCGCAGCCATTCTCGGCGGCGACCTTCGCAGTTAAGGCCGCGAACTCAGCAGAGAAAAAGCGCGTATCATGCGCGATCACGATTTTCGCCTTACCGGTGAGTCCCTCGCTGCGGAACCAATCGTGCAAGTATGCCACCAGCCCCTGCGTTGCGCGGCTGATGTTGTAGAAATTCATCGCGTTCGTGCCGACGCAGGGGAACTCGGGGCGACCGAGCAGATCAGGCGTGCCGCGCTCGGCGGTGGTCACGACCTTGCCGATAGTGCGGCCGCGCAATCCGCCCGTGCCGAAGGCGAGGCGCTTGTAGAACCGATCGGTCAGCTCGTTCCATTCACCGGCTTCGGCCAGTTCTGTGACGACACCGGCGTAGAAATTGTCGGACGCGGCCGCGAGCAACGACTCGATATTTTCCGCTGCCGCGGGCAACAAACGACCATCAGTAGCGGCAGTGCGGATCAGCTCAAGAACGGTAGGCGCGGACATCGTCGCACCATTGCGACGTGCCGGATCAATGCAAGTGGAGGAGGGGGAAGCAGCGGCTGTCATCCCGAGCGGAGTCGAGGGACCCCGGCGCAGGACGTGCAGCTTGGCTGCGTCTTTCGCGGTCCGCTTACAGCGACGGTCCGATGACCGGTTCGTCGGATCGATCCGGTGCCGGCAGAGAGTCACTCCGCCAACGGCGCGCGTTTGGTTGAGCACTGGTTTCTCTGTTGCGGCGGGGTCCCTCGACTTCGCTCGGGATGACGGCTTCTTCAACGATACGTCGCGCGATTACGGCGGAGAAAACTCGTGCGACCGATTCCTGTGTATGGTTCACATTCGCGATGCGTTCCGTAGTCGAATCTCTAGCTTCTAGTCCGCCGGTTTGCGAGTCGGCAGATTCCGATGTGCCGACCGCGCCGGTGCTCGGCGTGCTCGCGGCGTTAAGCGTGGCCCACCTGTTGAACGACACGATGCAGTCGCTGATCCCGGCGATCTATCCGATCCTGAAAGCCGAGCTGCACCTCGACTTCAGTCACATCGGTTTGATCACATTGGTGAATCAACTAACCGCTTCGATTCTCCAGCCGTTCGTCGGGTTATACACGGACAAACGACCGCAGCCGTTCTCGCTCGCGGTCGGGATGGGTTTCACGCTCGTGGGATTGGTATTGCTGGCATTCGCGGGAAGTCTGCCGCTGGTGCTCGCGGCGGTCGCGTTCGTTGGAATTGGTTCGTCGGTTTTCCATCCGGAAGCTTCGCGGGTGGCGCACCTGAGTTCCGGCGGCCGCCATGGCTTCGCGCAGTCGATCTTTCAAGTCGGCGGAAATGCAGGCAGCTCGCTCGGACCGTTGCTAGCCGCGCTGATCGTCGTCGCACGCGGTCAGCGTTCCGTCATGTGGTTCTCACTGCTTGCGCTCGCCGGCATCGTGGTGCTGAGCGGCGTCGGCCGCTGGTATGGCAAAATCTTGACTGCGCGACGGACCTCGTCCGCAGCCGGTCGCTTCGAGCAAAAACACATTTCGCCGGTGCCGCGCGGACGCGTGATTTTCTCGTTAGCTATCCTGATCACGCTCATTTTCTCGAAGTATTTTTACCTCGCGAGCATGTCCAGTTACTACACGTTCTTCCTGATCGGGAAGTTCGGGCTGTCCGTAAAGAGCGCGCAGCTTCATCTCTTTATCTTCCTTTTCGCCATCGCGGCGGGGACATTTCTTGGCGGTCCGATTGGCGACAAGATCGGCCGCAAGGCGGTGATTTGGGTGTCGATTCTTGGCGCTGCACCTTTCGCGATCGCGCTGCCCTATGCGGATCTTTTCTGGTCTGGTGTTCTGACGGCGATCATCGGCGTTATCATCGCCTCGGCGTTTTCCGCGATTCTGGTCTACGCGCAGGAGCTGGTGCCGGGGAAGGTCGGCTTGATGGCGGGGCTGTTCTTCGGTCTAGCGTTTGGCCTTGGCGGCATCGGCTCTGCGCTGCTTGGCGCGCTGGCAGATCGTCACGGCATTCCGTTTGTCTTCCACGTTTGTTCGTACCTGCCGCTCGTTGGATTACTGACGGCCTTTCTGCCGAATCTCGATCGCAGCAAACGAGCGCGCGTGTCGACGAAGTAATCGCACAGTTGTGTTGCGGCTGTCGGCGTCCATCTTAGCCCCATATGAGCTGGATGAATCAAGTCGCGAGCGTGCTACAGAATTATACCCAGGGTGGACAACCTGCAGGCGGCGACGTCGAGTCGCACTTCAATCAAGTGGCGCAGGCAGCCCCGGCCGGCGATCTCGCGAGCAGCCTCGCGGCGATGTTCCGCTCCGATCAAACGCCTCCCTTTCCGCAGCAGGTCAGCCAGCTCTTCGGCAACTCAAATGGCGGCCAGCGCGCGAATCTGCTCAACACTTTGCTAAGTTCCGGAGCAGGCGGCGGTATCCTCTCTCAGATCATGCAGGTAGCCGGCGGCTCGACGTCGGGCAGCGGACAAGCACCGCACATCACGCCGGAAGCGGCGGCTCAGGTTTCGCCAGAAATGGTGCAGCAGGCAGCAGCGCAAGCGGAGCAGCACGATCCGTCGATTGTCGATCGCGTCAGCCAGATCTACGCGCAGCATCCTGCGCTGATCAACACCCTCGGCACGATGGCAATGAGCATGGCGATGTCGCAATTAGCGAATCGCCGCCGGTAGGTTAAGCCACCGGTGGTGGAGGGATCGCCTCGCCCGCAAGGCCAAGACGTGCCGAATCCTGCTGCAGCGCGGCGATAACGCCAGCGATCAGGTCTTCGATGGGCATGTCGAGTCCGGCTGCTCCGGCGACGATGTCTCCTCGGTTCACTGCGCGGGCGAATGCTTTGTCTTTCATCTTTTTGCGAACGCTCGCGACGTCGACTTCGTGCACGCTCTTCGATGGGCGCACGCGCGCTACAGCCATCACGAAACCGCTAAGCTCGTCGACTGCGTAGAGCGCGCGTTCCATCGGCGTTTCGCGCCGGACGCCGGAGTAGTCGGCGTGCGACAAGATCGCGCGGCAAATCTCTTCATCCCAGCCGTGCTCGCGCAGCCATGCGACACCGACGAACGGGTGCCCGTCGGCCGGCGACTGCTCTGAGTTCGGATGCCGCTCGTAATCCATGTCGTGCAGCAAGCCGACGGCTTCCCAACGATCTGCATCGTCGCCGCGGAGGGTCGCGAAGTGCCGCATCGAATCGGCGACGGAATAACAATGACGGCGCAGGCTGTCAGTCTGCACCCAGTCGTGCAGGATGGTTTCCGCTCGTCCGACGATCACCGGCGTGTGCTCATGTCAGTCACGCGCCGCGCCTAACCGGCATCGCGGATCGAAAGGTTGTAGCGTCGGCGAATGCTCGAGCCGAGCACGCTAATATCCGCGCCGTAGATGTGCAGGGAAACCGCGAGGCCGCTCCCGCCATTCGCGACCTGATGGATGTCGCCGGGCGGCAGAAGCGTTGCGACCGAGCGAGAGGGATTGATGCAGCGGGTGGTCGGGACAAGATGCGGATCGCCGCAAGAATCGCGAAGTTCGTAAACGGTCTCGTGTTCATCGCCGAGATGCACGCCAACGACGCACCATGACACGTGATCGTGGACCGCGGTGCATTGACCCGGCAACCAGACGAGGGCCACGACGGAGAAGCTTCCGTCCGGCTCGACGTGCAGGATGTGCTGGCGATAATCACTCGCGTCGGGCTCGAGCTCTTTGGCGGCGAGGAAGTCGGCGCAACCGAGACAAGGCTGGAGCAGTGCGGCGACCGCGGGGCCGATCCGTTGCGGATCATCGTCGCGCTGCACGACTGCACGAATATCCGCTACGAGTTGCGCGAAACGCGCAGTCGAACGGGCAATCGGGGCGGCGCTCTCCATCGGGCTGATCTTAGCAACGGCGCCAGCGAAAGTCACGCTACGATGCCGCGCGATTGCGTGTTATCAGGATGACATGAGAGACGATCCACGGCGCATCCTGACCCTGAGCACGTCGACGGTTTTTGGCGGCGGCTACCTCGATTATGCGGAGGCGGATGTGCGCGCATTCCTAGGAGATGTGAAGCGTGTGCTCTTCGTGCCGTACGCGCTGCACGATCGCGACGGGTATGCGGAGAAGGTGCGCGGGCGTTTCGCGAAGTGGGGATACGAGCTGGATTCGATTCACGACGCGTCAGATGCGCGCGACGCTGTGCTCGCCGCGGAAGCGATCTTCGTCGGCGGCGGGAATACCTTCCGTCTGCTGAAGACGCTCTATGAACGCGATCTGCTTTCTCTCATTCGCGAGCGCGTCCGCAGCGGCATGCCTTACATGGGATCGAGTGCGGGTTCGAACATCGCCGGCCCGACGATCAAGACGACGAATGACATGCCGATCGTGCAGCCGCCATCGTTCGATGCGCTCGGCTTAGTGGCGTTTCAGCTCAACCCACATTTCATCGACGCCGTGCCGGATTCGAAGCATATGGGCGAAACGCGCGAGGAGCGGATCGCGCAATTCCTGGAGGAGAACGACACGCCGGTGCTCGGGCTACGCGAAGGCGCTATCGTACGCGTCGAAGATGGCGTTGCAGAACTACGCGGCGCAGCTGGAGCGCGGCTCTTCAGGCGTGGCGAAGATGCAAGCGAGCTTTCGGACGGAACGAACATCGCCGGCTTTCTCCCGCCGCTTTGATGGCATCTAGGAAAGTTCCGGCAGGAGTAGCTTCGTGCGCATGAACTTCAAATCGGATCGGCGCGAATGAATGGAGCGTCCCGCAACGCAAAGTGCTGCAGGAGTGTATCACGCTGGTCGTCTTTACCGTCGTAGCCTTTGTGCTGTTTCGCTCGCCTCTGCGGTGGAACATCGGAGCGAGTTTCGCCTGCATTGCGGCGGCAGTTTATTTCGCGTTCCGGTTCTGACTGCGAGCAAACATGTACAGCAAAAGAGGGCAGCTTTCGCTGCCCTCTTCGTTAGCTGATTAGCGGTCGACCTATGGCGTTGGCGTTTCCCAGAACCCGCGCCCGAACGTCGCCGCACGCACCTTCGTGTGGCTCGGCGAGATGTAAACGTCGCGGACGTTGACGAGGGGCATCCCGGCGCCGAAACGCGTCCAGGTTGCACCGCCGTCGGCTGACTGGTAGACGCCGAGGTGTGTGCCCGCGTAGAGCTTACCGTTATCGCTCTTGATCGTGTTCACCGGGACACCCGACGGGAACCCGCTGCCGTCGACATCGAGCACCTGCCAGGTTGCGCCGAAATCGGCGGATTTCCAGAGGTGGGGCTTCGTCGCGTCAGGCGCAACCGAAGCGACGTAGACGGTATTCGCATTCGCCGGATCGAACGAGACATAGCTCATGCTGAGGCCGTTGTTCGTAGGCGACGTTGCCAGCGACCATGATGCGCCGCCGCTGGTCGTCAGGAATACCCGGCCGCCGTTCCAGACGGTGCCCATTACGTTGCCGTTCGATTGCGCGACTCCGAACCCACGGATGTTGCCGCTGGTCGGTAAACCCGTAACGCCGAGCGCGGTCCACGAAGCAGCGTAGTTCGTCGATTTGTAAACCTTCAGGTTCACCGGCGTGAACATCGTGTTGCCCGTCGCATCGCCGAGCCACGGGATGATCTTCGTTTCGAACGGCGCTGAGCTGCTGTTGTTGCTCTCGGTGATCCCGCTCGATGCCGAGGCGAATGTCTGGCCGCCATCGGTGCTCTTGTAGATGCGTGTGTAGTAGAGTGAGCCGAGCATCGTGGTGCCAGTCACCGCATGGATGTGGGAGCCGAACCCGTCGCCACCGATGTACTGGTTGAACGTCGAGGTGTTCGATGCACGAACGCGCGTTCCGTTATCCTGGAAGCCGCCGATCACTGCGTCGGGTGCGCTGTCGGACGACCCGACCGAGTAGATCAGGTGCGACGCGATGCCGATGTTGAACTTGTCGGTCCAGGTGGTGCCGTTGTCGGCGGACATGAAAATACCGCCGTCGGTGCCGACGAAGAAATTGCCAGCCGCGTCATAAGCGCCGGCGTGGAAATCGGCATGCACGTACGGCAGCGAGAACTGAGCGAGCCAGTTCGTCATCTGCGTGTATGCAGGCTTGCTCGCAGTCGCGCTCGTCGCTTTCGCTAAAAGCAGCGAACCCCCGAAGAAAACGGTATTGGTGTCGCTCACCGAAGGGATGACGAGCTGGTTGTACCACCCCTGGCCGTTGAGGATTGTCTTTGGGTTGCTCGATTCCGTGTTGCGGTTCGTATAGGCAACACCGCTAGAAGTCGCACCCATCGCCGTCCAGGTGTGACCGCCGTCAGCCGAGCGAAAGAAGTCAGCCAAATCGCTTGAGGAAGAGCTATTCGGAATCGCAGCTTCGGCGAACATAACCAGTCGATTCGCAGGCGAGGAACCAACCGTGATGCGGCCGACACCGGTGCTCTTCGTCATGCCTGTGGCCCGGGTCCAAGTCGCCCCGTCGTCGGTAGTGTAGAAGACCTGGCCGTCCGTTGTTCCGCTTGTCGCAGCGGCATTGGCTTCGAGGCTGATCGCGTAATTCGCGCCGCCGCCGAAAGCGATGCTCCAGCAAGTCGGTGCGGAGGTATTACCCGTCGCAAGCGAGACGAGAGCGAACGTAGCACCGGAGTCGGTGGAGCGGAATAGACCCGCGTTCGTTGTGACCATCACGACCGCCGAATTATCCTGCGCAACCCGGATGTCGGTGATCTTCGTCGCATTACCAAGATACTGGACCGGTTGCCAAGTCGCGCCGCCGTCGAACGAACGCACGAACCCAATGCCCGTGCCGTCGAACGAATCGCCGAGACCGAGGTAGACGTTTTGAGTGTTCTTCGGATCGAGTGCGAGCGCGCCGCAGGACAAGCTGCCGAGCGACTCCGTCATCGGAGTCCACGTGGGCTGAGTTGCCGTTGCATTCGTGCTTTTCCAAACCCCGCCGCCCGAAAAGGCAACGTAGAGGACGTTGACATTCGTCGGGTCGGGAACAATCGCGACCGGACGGCCGGCGTCCGTTTTGTAGAGCGTGGTGCCGCCATTCTTGATTACGTCCGCTTTGGTCGGCCCGAGGTTCGACCACGTGCCTCCGCTGACGGTGGTGCTGCCGGAAGTGATCGTTCCGCTCGTCGTGCCGCCGCTGCTGTTCACCGCTGGAAGTGCGTCACCGTTGCGGGCGCGTTCGCGAGCCGCGGCACTGTTCATGAACTTCATGAATTCAGGCGTCATCGGTGTCTCGAGCTGATCGCGCTGCGCGTCGCGGCGCTTCGTCGCATCGTCGGTTTCAGGACGGACGGCGGCGTTGCCGGGGTTGCGCGGATTATTGGCGTCTGAATCGGCTTGGCCGAAGCTAAACGCTGGAATGATAACCGCGAGTGCGGACGCGCGAGTGAGGTATTTCAGCAGGTTGGAACAGATCATAGTTGGTTGATGAACGAAGCAGTTGTTGTGCTGCTGCGGAGGTTTTGTCACGTTCGTTACTTATTTACGAGAAACGTTTACTGACATTTATGTCAGGTAACGTAAGTAACTAGAAACGCTTGTACCTAAACGCGTTGTGCCCAGCGCAATTTCGCTGAGACTGAGCGCGGATTCGCGTGTCGTTCGGCGGAGCCGGGGCGAATGACCTCGTGTGAGATCGCGATGTAATCACCGGCGCGCAGTCCTGCGGCGAAGGCTTTCTTCGCCCGCCGATCTTCACCCGAGTGGAAGCTCAAGATTGCAACGCGACCTCGAGAACTTAAGGCCAGTGGCAACACCCGCAGCAATGAATCGAGCGCGGCGAACTCATCGTTAACGGCGATCCGCAACGCTTGGAAGGAGCGGCGCACCGCGAGCTCGCGTTCCGCATCGCTGCGGCGACGGACGGCTGCTTCGATGGCAGTCCGCAACGCGCGCGTCCCCGAGAATCGCCGACCCGCGATCGCATCGGCGATTGCGGCGGCATATGGCTCGTCAGCATTCTCGGAGAGAAGTGTCGTGAGCGTCTCTACGTCGGACATGGCGACGAGGGCCGAAGCCGCCTCCCCTCGTTCCGGGTTCATCCGCATGTCGAGCGGACCGTCGTGCTTCATCGAGAAGCCGCGCGTCGGATCGTCGAGCTGCATCGAGGAAACACCAAGATCTGCGAGGATCAAATCCGCGCGTCGGGAGCCAAGCACCTTCGTAATTCCGGCGAAGTTACTGCGGCGCGCGGTGAATGTTTCGCTACCGAAGCCGAGTCCGCGCAGCCGTGCTTCTGTCTTTGGTAGCTCGACGGGGTCGACGTCGACACCGATCAAATGTCCACCGGGCTGCAGATGCGGCAGAATAGCCTCGGCATGGCCGCCGAAGCCGAGCGTGCAGTCTACGGCCAGTTCGCCCGCTTTCGGTGCGAGGGCCTCGAGGATTTCCGTAACCATGATCGGCCGGTGAGATCCCGCTGGTGTTTTGCCGGAGGCGAGCACCTTCGCGATCGTGTCGCCATAGCGTTCCGGCGCGCGCTCTTTGTATTTCTCTTCGAAGCGCCGCGGGTTCTTACCGCGATAGCGCGGGCGGCGCTGATACGGCTTCGGTTCGTCAGCCATGCGGCGGCATCCGCGACGACTATCTGCCGCTACCGGCCGCCGCGGTTACGGGTGCCGCTTGCGCGCCGGCCGAACGATGGCTTCGCGGCTGGTCGGCCGGGAGTTCCCGGCACTGCGCCCTGCGGTCGGTTCCGTCGCTCGCGCACATCCGAGCGTGGCTGGCCGCGGCCGCGCTCTTCACGCGCAGGCGAAGCCGCCTCGTAGTCGAAGCCTTCAGCGCGTTTGCGGATAATCCCGCGACCGATGAATCGCTCCAGCGCGCGGAGTGCATCCTGATCTTCGGAGCTGACGAAGCTAATCGCGTCGCCGACCGCGTGCGCGCGACCGGTGCGACCAATGCGATGCACGTAATCTTCCGGGTGCATCGGGAAGTCGTAATTCACGACGTGGGAGATCCCGTCGACGTCGATGCCCCGCGCGGCAATATCCGTTGCGACAAGCACGCGCACGGTGCCAGCTTTGAAATCCTTCAGCGCGCGCAGACGCTGATTCTGCGAGCGGTTCGAGTGGATTGTGCCCGTCTTGATGCCGCTGCCTTCGAGACGCTTGGCGATGCGGTCGGCACCGTGCTTCGTGCGGGTAAACACCAGCACTGTGTCGAACTTCGGATCTGTGAGCAGATGCTGCAGCAGCGCCGGTTTCAAGTGTTGCCGCACTTCATAGACGAACTGCGTCACCGTCTCTGCGGGGTTCGCGCGGCGTCCAATCTCGATCACTTTCGGCGAGCGCTGGAACTCGTGGGTGAGCGATTCGATCTCGCGCGAGAGCGTGGCGGAGAACATCAACGTCTGGCGCTTCGTCGGAAGCGAACGCACGATCTGGCGGATCGGCGGCAGGAAACCCATGTCGAGCATGCGATCCGCTTCATCGAGCACGAGGAACTCGATGCCGTTGAAGTTCACGTGACGCTGCTGCATCAGATCGATCAAACGGCCTGGCGTCGCCACCACGAGATCAACGCCGGAGCGGAGCGCTTCGATCTGTGGGCGTTCGCTCACACCACCAAAAATGGTCGCCATCTTGAGCGGCAGGTGTTTCGCGTAAGCGCGGACGTTTTCCTCGATCTGCACGACGAGCTCGCGAGTCGGTGCGACGACCAGCGCGCGCATCCCGCGGCGATTTCCGTCACCCGCGGCGGCGAGTTTATTCAGAATCGGCAGCACGAAGGCGGCTGTCTTGCCGGTGCCGGTTTGCGCGATGCCGATGACGTCGCGGCCCGCGAGCACCTCCGGAATGGCGGCAGCCTGGATCGGCGTAGGCTCGGTGTAACCAGCTTCCTGGATGGCTTGGTAGATGCGGGCGTCGAGCCCTAACGAACGGAATGGCACTAGCCGCGGAACATACTCCAGCCCCGCCGAATCTCACGCGTTTGTTTCGCGCGGCACGCTGGACATCCGCAGGCACGCGGGCGAGGGACTACACGTATGAAAGCAACCTGGAACGGCGCCGTCCTGGCGCAGAGTGACGACACGATCGTCGTGGAAGGTAATCATTATTTCCCAGCCGAATCACTGAATCGCGCGTACTTCGGCGCGAGCGACAAACACACGACGTGCCCATGGAAAGGCGAGGCGAGCTACTATGATCTGACGGTGAACGGCGAGGTGAACCAGGACGCCGCCTGGTTCTATCCCGAGCCGAAAGAAGATGCCGC
Source organism: Chthoniobacterales bacterium (assembly GCA_046262215.1). Taxonomy (GTDB): domain Bacteria; phylum Verrucomicrobiota; class Verrucomicrobiia; order Chthoniobacterales; family UBA10450; genus JACCTI01. The sequence continues at coordinate 11,760 of JBHENE010000070.1, forward strand.
CAATATTAAGGATCGAGTCGCCTTCTGGAAAGGCGTCGCAGTCGCGTAGTCGTATGGCGACGACTAATTCGGTAGAAGCAATCCGCGCGCAGTTCCCGGCGCTGCAGCGCGTCGAGAACGGCAACGCCGTCGCGTATTTCGACGGCCCTGGTGGCACGCAGGTGCCGCAGTCGGTCGCCGACGCGATGGCGGATTACCTGCTGCATCATAACGCGAACACGCATTGGGCATTCCCAACGAGCCGAGAGACTGACGCAATTATTCTCGGCGCGCGTGAAGCGGTTGCAGATCTGTTGAACGCGTCACCGGACGAGATCGCCTTCGGCGCGAACATGACGACGCTGACGTTCCATCTCGCGCGTGCGATTGGCCGTGGGCTCAAGAGCGGCGACGAGATTGTCATCACCGAGCTGGACCATCACGCGAACGTGGCGCCCTGGCGTGCGCTTGAGAAGGAACGCGGCATCACCATTCGCGTTGCGCGGATGATTCCCGAGACAGGGCAGCTGGACTGGGCGCACTTTGGCGAGCAGTTGAACGGGCGCACGAAGTTAGTGACGATCGGTGCGGCCTCCAATGCGCTCGGCACGATTACAGACGTGCGACGAGCGGGCGAGATGGCTCACAACGTCGGGGCGCAGATCTTCGTCGACGCCGTGCATTACGCGCCGCACGAGCTTGTTGATGTGCGGACGCTGGGGTGTGATTTCCTCGCCTGCTCGTCGTATAAATTTTACGGACCGCACCTCGGGATTCTCTTCGGGCAGCACGACCTGCTCGCGGCGCTCGATTTCCCGAAATTGATTCCGGCGCCCGACTCAGCCCCAGAGCGTGCCGAGACCGGAACGCAGAACCACGAAGGGATCGCAGGAGCGGCCGCGGCAGTCGAATTCCTCGCCTCGTTCGGGAGCGGAAACACACGTCGCGAGCGACTCCGGAGCAGCTTCTCGGAGCTGCATCGCCGGGGTGATGAGCTATTCGCGCAAATGTGGAATGGCCTTCGCGAAATTGACGGCGTTGCCACGTTCGGCCCGCCACCAGGTCAGCCGCGCACTCCGACGATCGCGTTCACCGTGCCCCGCGCGTCAGCGCTCGAGGTGTCGCGAAAGCTGGCGGACCGTGGCGTCTTCGCTTCGGACGGACATTTCTATGCGATGACTGTGATCGAGCGCCTGGGTCAATCACAGCACGGTGTCGTGCGTGCCGGCTGTGCTTGTTACACGACGAAGGAGGAAGTCGACCGACTGATTGAAGGCGTGCGATCTATCGCGGATCGCGATTGAGCGAGAGCCGCGCTGCCGCGCTGCCGCGATTTCGTTGTGACATGAGCGACAACCAACAGCCACATCCCGAAAAGAAGGTCACCGCCGCGACAACCGACGCGCCGCAGGAAGAATTTATCGCGCCGGAAAATATCCCTTCGCAGCCGGACCCGAACGCGCAGGCGAAGCAGCCGCCGGCGAAAGCGGACGGCGAATAACGCTGCGCAGACCGGACTGCGCCCGTGCCGCAACGCGACCGGTATCTGTTGGTCTGCACAAACAGGCGAGGGGAAGATGACGAGAAGGGCTCGTGTGCAGTCCGCGGTGCTGACGCAGTTCATCGGGCGCTGAAGGAGGAGTTCGTCGTGCGCGGGCTCGCGAAGGTGCAAGCGCGGGTGTGCACCGCGAGCTGCTTAGACCAGTGCTCCGCCGGCGTCGCGATTCTCGTCGAGCCCGACCACTACTTCTATGCGCACGTCACTGTTGCGGATGTGCCTGAAATCGCGGCAGCGCTCGCCAGCGGGGGGCGCGTTGAGCGGATGGTTTTACAAGCCGACGAGGCGCCCGCTCAATGAGAAGAACAGCCATGCGGCGATCGCGCCTGCGCCAATTTCCAAGGCACCGACGATGTACTGGAATTGCCACTTCGCACGGTCGAGCGCCAAGCTAGACAAGCGCGCGACACCGAAGCCACACGCGAAAAACGCGACTGCCGCAAGACCTGGCGCAAGCCAGGCTGACGACCGAGCCGCGATGACAAAGAAGATGCCAATCGCGACTTGCGAACCAGCATAGATGGAACGGTAATCTGCGCGCGCGGCTGCGGAAGGCAGCTCCAAGTCAACCATTCGCGCCATCCGGCTCGAGCGCACCGCGTAAGCTAAACCGAACCCGATCGTCGTGATCCCGCCGAGAGCGAGATACGCGCTGGCGAAATTCATTGAACGCTCGGCGCCAGCCGCGAGAAAGCTTACCGACGCGGACGAGCGATGTGTCCGCTCGATTCCTGATACGATGCGCCGGCCGTGATTTGGATGTGCTCGTTGCCCACGCCACCGACAATATACGATTGGAAATCTTCGCGGCCATACTTGCCACCGGACCTGCCGTAGAAAACGCCAACTTCGCCAAACGTGCCGTAGCCACGGTTCAGCCGGAGATCGACCACGCCGCCCGTCGCATCACTGCCCGACGTCGTTGAGGCGTGGTGTTTCTGCACATTGATCGCGGTCAGGAACGCTAATGGCATCACATCGAGAGCAGTAGTGCCCATGCGGCCGAGCTCGCCCGAGATCGGAAAACGCCGGCCGTCCAGCAGCGTCAGCACTGGCAGGCCGTGGATGAGCGTCGTGCCGTCGACGGAACTGAAAATGTCCGGCCTGTAAAGCGACAGCGCGGGTCCTGCATCTGTCTCGCCAGTGATTCGCAGCTGGTCTGCCGAGTATGAGTCGACATCCTGCGCCGCGACCGGCAGACAAAGAGCAACTACGCCGAAGAGAATCGACAACGCGCGTTTCACCATGCCGGTAGTTCACACCGAATACCGCAGGAACGCCATCGAAATCAGGAGCACCCGAACTG
>JBHENE010000071.1:0-36015 GCA_046262215.1 Chthoniobacterales bacterium
GCGGACTATTTCCGAGTGCTCGGCGTCGCACCGGTGATTGGGCGCTTCTTCGGCGAACAAACTGGCGGCGAGGAAAACCAAGTCGCGGTCGTGAGCTACGCATTTTGGAAACGACAGCTGCAAGGCGCGTCCGACCTCAGCCGGACGGCTCTGCGGTTTGGGAACCGCAGCTTTGCGGTCGTTGGAGTTCTGCCCGCGGGAACTGAGTTTCCGCCGGGAACGGATGTTTTTTGCCCGCGGGGCGGAGTTTACCCGAGGAACGAATCGCGCACCGGACACAGTGCGCGGGTGATCGGACGGCTGCGCGCCGGCGTCACATTCGAGCAGGCGGCGGCCGAAGCTGGCGCGATCGGTCGGCAGCTCAAGGCTGAACACGGGACGCAGATCGATGCCGTGAGCTTCGGTATTGCACCAATGCGCGAACGGTTGGTCAAAGATGTGCGCGGTATCCTGCTCGTCCTTTGCGGCGCGGTCGCCCTGCTGCTCGCTATCGCCTGCTCGAATGTGGCTAACCTGCTGCTGGTGCGCGCATCGGCGCGGCGAAAGGAAGTGGCGTTACGCGCGGCGCTGGGCGCGTCACGCATGCAGCTGGCGAGGCAATTCATCGCGGAATCGTTGCTGCTGACGTTGATTGCTGGGGCGCTTGGAGTGCTCCTAGCGGTGTGGGGAGTACAGCTGATCGTGGGGTTCTACGGCGGGAATCTGCCGCGCATCGGCGACATCGGCGTGAACGCCAGTGTGCTGCTGTTCGCGCTCGCGGTGTCAATCATCGTGGGCGTGGTGCTCGGATTGGTGCCGACGCTTCAAACTTCGCGGCAGCAGCTGCAAAGAGATCTGCAGGACGGCGGCCGCGGTACTGCAGGTGCAGGACGCACCCGCGTGCGCAATCTACTGATCGTGGCGCAGGTGGCGCTCACGCTGATCTTGCTCGTCGGCGCCGGGTTGCTGGGCAGGAGCTTTCAGCGGCTGACGGAGATCGATCCCGGATTTCAACCGGCGAGCGCGGTCGCGATGACGGTATCAATGTCGTTCCCCGAGGAGAGCGCAGCGCAACGGCAGCTAGCGCAATTTTATCATCAATTGCTGGAGCGCATCCAGACGCTGCCAGGTGTGATCGCGGCGGGAGGAACGAACGGGCTCCCGATGGGCGACAGCGGTGGTAGTGGCAGGTTCGTCGTGCAGGGCGGCGCCAAGCCGGCTCAGACGCTGGAGGAGTTGATCGCGCAGTTCGATAACCTGTCGGAGGAAGAGCGCGCGCGGGATGCGGAGTACCGCGTGGCGAGTGGTGGTTACTTCGCTGCGATGGGAATTCCGATCGTGAGCGGCCGCACATTTCAGGAGAGCGATGGCCCGGATGCGCCGCACGTGGCGGTGGTCAGTCAATCCTTCGCGCGCCGCTATTTTCCCAAAGAGGACGTGATCGGGAAGCAGATCCAATTCGGCAACATGGATGGCGATCTTCACGTCTTGAACATCATCGGCATCGCCGGTGACGTGCGCGACACCGGTCTCGACATTGATGTGCGGCCGACCGTCTATGTGCAGTATCTGCAACGTCCGCGGCATGCGGCGGAGTTCTCTGTGGTCGTCCGCGGGCGAGGGGACGCCGCCAGTTTGATTAGCGCGATGCGACGTGAAGCGCGCGCGCTGAATCCCGAGATGCCAATAAAATTCGAGCCGCTAGCGCAACTCGTCGCCGCTTCGCTGGATAATCGCCGCTTTAGCATGATCATGCTCGGCGTGTTCGCGGGCGCCGCGTTACTGCTCGCGATGGTCGGGCTCTACGGCGTGATGGCTTACATCACGTCGGAACGCACGAGCGAAATTGGTATTCGCATGGCGATCGGCGCACAACGCGCGGACATGCTGCGGCTGGTCTTGCGGCAAAGCTTCACCCTGGTCGCATGCGGACTCATGGTCGGCGTCGTGGCCGCGCTCGCCGCGAGTCGTGTGCTCGCGTCGTTTCTCTTCGGCATCAACGCCGTCGATCTGGTGACTTATGGCGCTGTCATCTGCCTCTTGATGATAGCGGCGCTGGTCGCCACGTATGTGCCAGCGCGGCGCGCCATGAACGTCGATCCCATGCTAGCGTTGCGGCATGATTAATAAAGCCGCCCTCGCGGCGTGCGTATTTTTAGCGGTAATCTGCAGCGGTGCTCGCGCCGGCGGCGTCGAGGAAGAGACGACCGAAGCGACGTACTCAGTCGGACCCAATCCTACTCTGACGGTGCGCAACACCGACGGCCGGATTTTCGTCTACGGCTCCGAGCCAGGCGAGATCAAGGTGAAGGCTTACAAGCGCGCGTTCACGAAGGAACGGCTGGGGCAAATCAAAGCGAACGTGGCGCTCGCAGGGGACGCGATGACGATCGACACCTTCTATCCGCCAGCGCCAAAAGGACTCCTGGCCGACCGCTCAGGAACGGTCGAGTACACGATCCTAGTCCCGGAAAATTGTACGATCTCGAAAGTGGAATTATCTCAGGGTGAGATTCAAGTGCAGGGGCTCCGTGGGCCTGGCGTGAATCTGCAACTCACGCGCGGGCGGATGAGCCTGAAGAGCTGTTACACCCCGATGGAGATCTCGCTCGGCACCGGCGGGATCGATGTTTCGTACGATTGGTGGGAAGACCTGACGTTCCCATTGAACGCGAATGTCGGTGAAGGCGACATCACGCTCCTATTTCCGCCGACGGCCGCATTACGGGTCGACGCCGCTACGAAGAACGGGCACGTGCGGAACTATCTCGTGCCGGAAGAGAAACGTGGCGACGACGTGCAAAATCTCGAGACGACGCTGGGCGGCGGGAGCGACGTGCTGTTCACCGTCCGGACGGGCAACGGCAACATCAAGCTCGGGAAACCATACTAACGAGCAGTCGCACCTCGGCTGACTGAGCGTGAAAAATGTTTTCTTCATCGTCGGGCCAACTGCTGTCGGTAAATCCGAGATCGCGGCGGAAGTCGCCTCTGTCTGCAATGGCGAAGTCATCAGCGCGGATGCGTTCCAGATCTACGCCGGGCTTGATCTGCTGACCGCGAAGCCGGACGAAGCGACGCAGACGAAAGCGCCTCACCACCTCATCGGTACGACCGCGGTGACGGAGCAGATGGACGCAGGACGTTTTCGACGACTCGCGACCCGTGCGATCAACGATGTCACGTTGCGCGGCAAACATCCGTTCGTCGTCGGCGGAAGCGGTCTCTACATCAAAGCGCTCACGCACGGCTTGTCGCCTCTTCCGCCGGGCAATCCTGAGCTGCGGAAAAACCTCGAAGCGCTCTCGATTCCCGAGCTGTTGCTTCAGCTAGCGGAACTCGATCGGGAAACAGCGCGGTCGATTGATCCGAAGAACAAGCATCGTGTGTTGCGCGCGGTCGAGATCTGTCTGCTTACTGGGCGCCCAGCCTCAGCGCTGCGACAGCTGGCAGCGCCGCCCACAGAAGCACGCGGTGTAACGCTTCTCCGCGACCGCGCCGAGCTTTACCGGCGTATTGACCAAAGAGTGGAAGAGATCTTCGCGAACGGTGTCATCGAAGAAGTTCGCGCCATCGGAAACGTCGGCGCAACCGCTGCGAAGACGCTCGGTTTAACCGATATTCGTGACCTCCTCATCGGCAAAATCTCGCAAAGAGAATGCATCGCGCGAATCCAGCAGGCGAGTCGGCGATACGCCAAGCGGCAATTGACCTGGTTTGCGCGCCAAACTAATTTCGAACCACTGAATCTCTCCCGCTGCGGTTCATCAGAAGCCGTCGAATTGATCGCGCGGATCGTTGAACGTGGGAAATGTGGGAGGGGCCTTAGTGCCCCGATAGAGGGTGACGCGGGGAAATCGGCGCGCTAAGGCGCCTCCCACATTAGGTCCCGCATTGGCTGTGATCGAAGTCCAGAAGCAGCGAAAACAGGAGCGCGCCGTGCTCGTCGGTCTGGAGCTGGATGGCGTCTCGAAATGGGAGCTGCGCGATTCGATGGAGGAACTGCGCGAGCTCGTTAGCTCCGCTGGCGCGGAGGTCGTTGACACCGTCACGCAGCGGCTCGATCGGCCGACGGCGCCGTACTACATCGGCAAGGGAAAAGCCGAGCTGATCAAGCACTCGTTCCAGACGCAGCAGGTCACTTCTGTGATCTTCGACGGCGAACTGTCACCCGCACAAGGCCGCAATCTCGAGCACCTCTTCAAACGCAAGGTGCTCGACCGCACCCAGCTGATTCTCGACATCTTTGCCCAGCGTGCGCGCAGCCGCGAAGGGCGGCTGCAGATCGAGCTCGCGCAGTTGCATTATTTGCTCCCGAGGCTCACTCGGATGTGGACGCACCTATCCCGCCAGAGCGGCGGTATCGGCACACGCGGCCCGGGCGAGACGCAGCTGGAGGTTGACCGGCGTCGTGTGCAGGAGCGCATTGCGAAGCTGGAGCGTGAGCTCGAAGGTGTTCGCAAAGTGCGCTCCGTCCAGCGCGAAGGTCGGCGTCGTCACCAATGGCCGGTCGCGGCGGTTGTTGGCTACACGAATGCCGGCAAGTCGACGCTGCTGAATCTTCTTACCGGCGCGGATGTGCTCGCGGTGAATCGCCTTTTCGCGACGCTCGATCCGACCACGCGGAGTTTCACGCTGCCGAACAAGCAACGCATGTTGCTGACGGATACGGTCGGATTTCTGCGCAATCTGCCACACATGCTGATCGAGTCGTTCAAGGCGACACTCGAGGAAGTTAGCGAAGCCGATCTGCTGGTGCACGTCGTGGACTTGAGCCATCCGCGAGTCGATGAGCAAATCGAAGCGGTTCACGCGGTCCTGAAGGAGCTCGGCGCGGACGGTAAACAGACGCTGCTGGTGTTCAATAAAGTCGACGCGCTCACTTCGCCGGACTTAGTCGAGGCATATGGAAATCGGTTTCCACGAAGCGTTGCGATCTCGGCGCGGACGGGGGAAGGCGTTGTGAACCTCGTCCAGACGCTACAGGACGAAATCAGCTCATGGCGGCTGCGGTTGCAGTTCCGTCTCCCTGCAGACGAGTCAAGCCTGCTCGCGGAAATCCATCGCGTCGGTCACGTGCTCGAAACGCGCTATGAGGATGACGTGACCGTGATCACCGCGCACATCCCGCCGCAGCTCGAGCAGAAGCTTCGTCCATTCGCGGCGAAGTAGCAGGCACATATGCCAGTCGAACCGCGGTCATATTCGCATCCGTTCGCATCGCGCAAGCGTCAGTGGCAGCGACGCTTGAACGAGAAGCTTGGTCTCGATCGGACGCCTGTCGTTCGGAAGGTGGTCTACTCGATCGTTGGCGTTACCGTTCTGATTATCGGCATCGTCATGATCGTTTTACCCGGACCGTCCGTGATCGTGATTCCGCTTGGTCTTGCGATCCTTGCGAGTGAATACGCGTGGGCGCGTCGCGTCCTGCGGCGTGGCAAGGGATTTATCGGGCGACGTCTTCAGCGGCGGAAAGCTGCACCTACCGTGTTATGACGACGCGCGAACGGGTAGCGCAACTGGTAGAGGCTTTGCCGGAAGTGTATCCCGGCGCGCATTGCGAGTTGGATTTCAAGAATCCGCTGCAGCTGTTGGTGGCGACGATTCTTTCCGCGCAATGCACTGACAAGCGCGTGAACATGGTGACGCCGAAATTATTCGCGCGTTATCGGACAGCAGCGGATTTCGCAAAGACGCCGCAGGAGACACTCGAGAACGAGATCAGATCGACCGGGTTCTTTCGGAACAAAGCGAAGAGCATCCGGGCGGCCGCCGCGGCAATCGAGCTAGACCATGGCGGCGCTGTGCCGGAGACCATGGATGCGTTGCACGCACTGCCTGGCGTCGGGCGCAAGACTGCGAACGTAGTCCTCGGGAATGCGTTCGGAAAAGATGAAGGCGTTGTCGTTGATACGCACGTGGCGCGACTCTCCCAACGTCTCCGCCTAACGAAACAAGCCGACGCCGAAAAAATCGAAGCCGATCTGATGAAGCTCGTGCCGCGCGAGCACTGGACGATGTGGAGTCACTGGCTGATCTGGCACGGGCGCCGGCGCTGTTTCGCCCGGCGGCCGGACTGTCGGCAATGCGAAATCTTTCGGCTCTGTCCGAGCGGCAAAGCGTTTATCGGAAACGGCAAGGCGCAGCCGCTGGACGCGGCGTCAGCGTGACGCCATCTCGTGTTCCACTTTCTCCAGCTTCACTTTCGATCGGTCGGCTTTTCGTCCGATCCGCTCGAACTCCGACTGAAGCTCCTTGAGCTCTTTATCGGAAAGTCGGTCGAGATCGACCATGTGATTGCGAGCACCGCCGAGCGCACGAATCAACTCGTCGAGCTTTAGGTTCACAGCTTTCGAGTCGCGGTTTTGCGTGTTCTGAATCAGAAAAACCATCAGGAAAGTGACGATCGTGGTGCCGGTGTTAATGATCAGCTGCCATGTGTCCGAGTAGTGGAAGATGTGTCCGGTTAACGCCCAGATGACAATGATCGCGATTGCGATCACGAAGGCCCAGGCCGTGCCTAACACTTCCGAAGCTTTCCGCGCAAAGACGCGAAACACATCCTGCACTTTGCAGATGAAGTCACGGTCTTCGTTAGACCGACCTTGCCGACTATTTTTCTTTGGCGCGTTGATGAAACACGATTCGGAGTAGGCTTGGGGAGTGCGCGTGTCGCCGCCTTGTCCGCGGCGCGAAACGTGGCGACGCTACCGGGCTTTGGCAGACTCGCTGCACCTGAATCTCGACGATGCTTGGCTGGCGCCGGATCTGGCACTCCGCGGTGTTGATGCGACGAAATGGGGGCCGCATTTGCGGTTCTCCGCACCGACTCGCGTAGTTGAACAATTCTACGCCGAGCAGGCAGAACAGCTTGCGCCGTTTGTTCTTTACGGTTCAGGCGACTTCCACCATCTCACTGCACTCTGGATCAGGCGCATGGCTGGACCGCTTGTGGTCGTGTCGTTTGATAACCATCCCGACTGGGATGTCCGTCCGCCGCGCTGGTGTTGTGGCAGCTGGGTGAATCGCGCGTTAGAACAGCCGCACGTCGAGAAACTCAGCGTGTGGGGTTGTGGCAACTTTGAGTGCTGGTGGCCGACGCAGGCGTTCGGAAATCGTGCCGCCGAACGTGCCGGCAAACTCGAGGTGCACGCGTGGGCTGATGGGCAGAAGCCTTCGCGGCAGAAGCGGCGAGGCGTGATCTTCGCGGCGACGTGGCGGGAGGCGTTCGCGCGTTTCGTGGCCGGCTTACGCCACGCGAATGTTTACGTCACGATCGATCTCGATTGCTTCTGCGCAGGCGACGCGGTGACGAACTGGGAAAACGGGAAGTTCACGCTGGACGATGTGGCGTGGGCGCTCGAGACGCTGCGAAGTGAAACGCGGATCGTCGGCGGCGATTTGTGCGGCGCATACTCCACCCCCAGCTACGCGCGAAGAAAGCAGCGATTCCTTTCGGAGATGGATCACCCGAAATTACCTGCACGTGACCGCGGCGAAGCGGAGCGGATCAACCTCCGCGCATTCCAGCGGCTGTGGCCGGTGCTAACGGAGACTCAGTGATGACGCACGACCCATCGTCATTCTGAGCGAAGTGCAGGGAGCGCAGCGACCGAAACGCAGTCGAAGAACCCCGTCGAATAACCAGCGGCACGGCTCGGACAAAACACGGCGTTCTTCGACTGCGCTCGCAGACTCGCTTCGCTCAGAATGACAGGTCGGACGGCACGCGCGATCAACTCATCGACACCAGCACCACGCCGGCGGTGATCAGGAGTGAGCCGAGAATCAACGGCAACGTCAATTTCTCGCGCAATAAGATCGCGGCGGCAGCGGCGATGAAGATCACGCTCAGCCCCTGAAACGGATAGAGATAGCTGAGGTCGAGGCGTTGCAGCAGGCCGAGGTTTAGGAAATACGAGACTGCCATCACAGCTGTGCCGACGACGATCAGCACAATGAATCGGCGGTTCCGAAAGCCGTGCTCTTCGGTCGCCTCCATCGCGCGTTTAAGCAGCAGCTGCCCGGCGACAAAGGCCGCTAGTGAAATCAAGATCAACGCGAGGACGAGCAAATTCACAGTTTATCCTCCAGCTCGGCCACCGGCCGCACGACTAATGCGAGGCCGCAGAGAACCAGCGCGATTCCGCACCAGCGCATTGTGTTGACCTGCTCGCCGAGAACGAGCCAGCTGCTCAAGGGAATGAGTACATGCACCGCCTGCGACGCGGGGAAGGCGACGGAAAGCGGGAGATGTTTGATCGCGTAAAGCCACGTGATGAAACTTACGATCGTGAAGATCATACCGAGCCAAACGAATGGCGACGCGAGTGTCGTCAGGCCAGTCCAGCCCCATTCCTGCGCGACGTGAACGGTCGCGTTCGCCCCACGCTTTAGAAACAGCTCCGCGATTGCAACGCAGACGGTGCTGATCGCGACCTGCAGCCAGGGATTCGCCAGCCCTGTCGCTCGTTTAACGTGTGTGTTCAAAGCTCGTTTGCGTTCGGGAACCGCGGAAGGATGCGGTCATGCCGCGTCGGTCCCGCGAGGCTCAGAGCGCGCTGCATGATCGGGTTCAACCACGGCGAAGTATGCCGCACGTAAAGATCGAGCGGCATCAAGTCGCAGCCGAGATGGAGCTTCGGCTCATAGTTGAGCGGGCTGCTGCAATACCGCGTGACGCCGTTCGCCAGTGCCCATGTGATGATGTCGCGGAAGGTGACGAAGTAGAGATGCAGATCGAGTGCGACGTTGTAGTCGAGGCCGAGATAGTCGTCGTAGATCGTGCTGTCGTGCACGAGCGTGAGGCTGAAGGCGATGATGCGGCCGTGTTGTCGCCAAACAAAGAAGCGCACCCGATCAGACATGCGTGCTCCGAGGGCGCGGAAATAATCTTTCGTTAGGCGCTCGAATTTCAGCGGCGAGCGTTCGTGCACCTGCAGGTAAAGCGGGTAAAGCTCGTCGACGTAGGCCGAGACATCGCTCAACACCTCGAGCTCGATCGGCGCAGCTTTCGCGATCTTGCGGAACTTGCGCCGCAGGTCCTTGCGCGTGGCTTTGCTGAGGGTGGCGAGGTAATCCTCGAAATCGCTGTGTTGCAGCGAAAGCGTGGTCATCGGCATGCTCGGGATGCGCACATAGCCATTGGCGCTGAAGCGTTCTAGAAGCTCGCGGTAAGCGACCCCGAAGTCCTTCAGCACGATGAGCGATGCGCCGGCGACGCGCGCATAATTTTCGATCGTAGCGAGGAGTGCGATCGCTACCCATTCTTCATCTCCTGACCGGCAAACACCGAGATGCCCCTCGCCGGCTGCGCAACCGATCATCAGCAGCCGCATCGTGAGGAAGCGCGGAAAGCGCCGGCGGATCGCATCAACGATACGACGCATTGCCGGCACTCCTTCCACCAGATTTTGCTGCACGAAGAACACGGGTTGAATGCCGCGGACGACGCCCGCATCGTCGGACAGCACGAGATAGCGATGCTCGAATCCCCCCTCGAGAGTCTGCTCCGCGAGCTCATAGAAACGATGATCCTTCGCGACGTGCGCGAGTGCGTCTCGCCAGCCGGGAATTTCCGACAATTCGGAGCCGCTGACTTCGCGCGATGATCCTCCGCGAAAGGCGATCGTCCGCGTCTCCGCCAAAGCTGCAGGCGGCGCGATCAAGCTTGCAGGCTTGGAGCTGGAGTCGGCTCCTGCCCGGCTGGACTGGCACTCACGGAGAGATTGCCACTACGAATGTAAATGTCGCGCTGCGGATTCGGAATCTCGATGCCGGCTTCCCGTAGGTGGCGCTCGATCAGAAAATTCAGGTCGCTCTTAAAACGTGCTGGCCGATGACTCATCTCGCTGCTCCAGACCACTAAGTCGAAGTCGATGGAGCTCTCGCCGAACTGCTTCAGGAACACGCTCGGGCCTGGTTCCTGCAACGCTTTCGGATGTTCCTGACCGGCCGCAATCAAGGCGGTCCGCACCTTCTCCACATCGCTGCCGTAGGCGACGCCAACCGGCACGCGGAAACGAACCCGCGGATCGCCGTAGGTCCAGTTCGTGACAGTTTCGTCAATGAACTTCTTGTTCGGGACGATGATTGAGATGTTGTCGTTGGTGAGGATGACGGTGCTGCGCGCGCGGATCCGTTGCACCTGGCCTGCGGTGCTACCGACCTCGACGCGATCTCCGATCGTGATCGGACGCTCGGCGAGGATGATGAGGCCGCTGATGAAGTTACTCGCGATGCCCTGCAGCCCGACACCGATGCCGACGCCGACTGCGCCAGCGAAGACCGCGAGCGCGCCGAGATTGATCCCGGTATTTTCGAGCACCAGCACGACCCCGACGACGAGGACCACATTGCTGATGATCTGAGAAAGCGCGTACTGAAGCGATCGGTTGAGGCCGCTATTCGCGAGGACGTTGGTGAAGAGGAACCGCTTCGTGCGCGACGAAAGCCAGAAGACCGCGACGAGCATCACGATCAACAGGAAGATGTTGATCAGGCTGAGTTTAACGCCAGGCAGCGGAGCGCTCCATGCGAGAGGCAATCCGGCAGCGTTGACCGCGGTGACGGTGAAGAAGACGAGCGATGCGAGACTGAGGATCGTCGTGACGATCGCGATGAAATTCGTGTCCAGCTTGAAGCGGCTGAATAGTCGCCGCACCCAGGCGCTTTGCAGGACGCGCGCGAGGATGAGCCCGGCCGCAAAAATCGCCCCGAACGCCAGTAGCCCGAGCGTAGAGACGTAATGCTGTCCGACGTAAAACAGCGGCCGCTCGTAGAAGGCGAAGTTTACTTCCATCCGTCGGTCATTCTGTGCGCGCGCTGTAGAGGCGCAACCGGGAAACAAAAAAACACGGCCGAAGCCGTGTTTTCTCGTTCACCAAACTGCCAGGAGCGGCAGCTGAAATTTTCGTTAAGCGCCTTTCGACTGCTTCTCTTCGATGTATTTCGTCACGTCGCCGACGGTCTGGAGCTTCTCCGCGTCTTCATCTGGCACTTCGACGTTGAACTCTTCCTCGAAAGCCATCACCAGCTCGACGATGTCGAGGGAATCGGCGCCCAAATCCTCGATGAAAGAAGCCTGTTGCGTGACCTGCTCCGGGTTAACGCCTAGTTGTTCGACGATGATGTCCTTGACCTTCTCTTCGATTGGTTTGTCGCTCATAAAAAGTTACTGCTGCTGCGTTGTTTCCGAGCGCCACTTTTGCAGCAGCTTCGGCGACGTTGGAAGTAAATGAATTAGCAGCCTTGTCAATCAAATTTGAGGCGTCAGACGCGATGCGAAAACGCCTCGGGCGGTTTACATCGGGAGCCCTTCGCGTAAGAGAGGAAGGATGTCCGAGCCGACTACGCCTGCCGACTTACTCGACCTGAAGATGATGCCTGCGTGGGTCAATGAACCCGCCGAGGCGACGGACTATTCGAAGTTCGAAGGCGAGGACGAGAATTCGTTTCGGCGGGAACGCCGGCCGCCGCAGCGCGGACGTGGTGGCGATGGTGAGCAACGTCCGCGCGGACCTCGTCCGCAGGGCCGTCGCGACGACCGGAAGCGGCCTGATCAGCAGCGCCGTCCGGAAGGACGTGACGAACGTCCGCCGCAACGTCCTGAGCGTCGCGAAGCGCCGATGCCGTTGCCGCAGGTGGACGTCCGGTTTCTGCCGCACGCCGGCGCGTTCGAAAGCGTGATCGCGCAGATGAAATCGGGTGCGGTCGCCTACTCGGTGTTCGCACTCGCGCGGATGTTTCTTGATAAGGCGGAGCGTTACAGCGTGCACTTAAAGCCGGCCGCAGGTGCGGAGCTTCATCAGCTTGGCGAACATGGTCCTGTGGCGGTAGATCCGCGCATTCTTGAGGGTGGTGCGTTCGCGGCGATGCGCGACGAGTTCTACACCTCGGAACAGACGCAGACGGAAGAGATCAAGGGCAACTTCAGCAACGTCGCGCGTGATCGCGCGAGCGGCACGCTGCTCGGCCCAACAAATCATCACAGCTATCAGCCGCAGCTGCGCAATCTTTACGAGCAGCGTTACAGCCGGCGGATGAGCTTCCAGGATTTTCAACGGCAGATTGAGATCGTCAGCGATCCGGCCGTCGTTGAGCAATGGAAGGAGCAGGCACGTAGCGTGACCACTTACACCGCGAAGGAGACCGAGCCGCCGGTCACGTTCAACAGCCTCGCGGAAGTGGAGCGTCACTTCCGGCAAACGCATCTACCGACGCTGCTCCGAAGCGCGCCGGAACTCACCATCAGCGGTGTCGTAAGCCGGCAACTGCCCGATCGGCTACTCGGCAGAGTGATCGAGGAAGCTTGGGCGGCGGAAATTCGTTCGCCTTCACGGATGATGCAGGAATTGGCGAGCGGGTTGCGCCAGGCTGGGCTCAATATTTTCCGGCATCGCCGCGGGATGCTGTTCGTGTCGCCGATCCGGACGCGCCCCTTCGGGCATGAGCGTGCGGGCGTTTCAGCGTCGATCAATTCGATCCTGCAGAAGGTAACCGATGCGCCCGGCATTAATCGGAAACAGCTCGCCGAACAGCTCACTACCCCAGGCGCTGAACCAGCTGACGCAGAGCGGGCGAAACGGACTTTGATCGCTGATCTTCGCTGGCTGGTCAGCGAGGGTTACTTGATCGAGTTCAATGACGGAACGCTTGATCTGCCTCGCGCAAAAGCGCCAGCTCCCGCTACGGCTGCTCCCCAAGTGCCGGTAACTGCAGCGGCCCCTGCGGCAGCCGACGAGCAGGTGCAGGACCAACAAACAACGGCGGCTCAACCTGAACAGGTGGCGGCAACGCCTTCGGAATCCGAGGTGGAGTTGCAGGCTAACGTGGCGAATGGAGGAGAGGGCAGCATGAGCGTTGAACAAACGCCGGAGCTGCAACCAGCGAAACAGGAGGCTGCCGCTGGGTCTTCAGCACCGCCGGAAAACCCTCCTGCAAAAACTGAAGAGCAGTCCTCGATTACTCCTGAGCAAACTGAGGTGCCTTCGCCCTCGTAGGCGCGACGAAATGCGACGGTGCCGCGAGCGGAACTAAGCCGAGATCAACCCGGCCTTTTTCAAGGTCGCGTACGCGCCGTTTTTATTCAGCGTCTTCATCGCGCGAGCCGTCACCTTGATCCGCATGAACTTCTTCAGCTCCGGAATCCAGACGCGATGTTCCTGCAGGTTCGGGGTAAACGTGCGTGGCACGTTCTTCGTCACGTGCCGGCCAACGCCGCCCTTCTTCTTGGCCATACCGCGGCGGTGAATGATGCTGCCGCGCGAGACCTTCGCACCTGTAATATCGCAAACTTTAGACATAGCTACCCCGGAAAAGAGTCGCGCAAGGTGCCGTGCCACCGCGGCGGGGTCAAGAGAATCTTGAACAGGCTTGGCACTGCGCGGTCAAACGTGTCTCATCGGCATTCCGCCACACTTCCGCACGCAACAATTTAGAAAAAACGCCTCATGCCACGCAGTAAAAGTCAGAAGCTTCGAATCGGAATCATCGGTGCGGGCGAGATCGTCCGCTCCCGGCATCTTCCGGCGCTGAAAGGCCATCGAGAGGTGGAGATCGTGGCGGTCTCGAATGCGTCCTACGCGAGTGCCGAGAAGTTCTGCAACGAGAATGCGCCGCACGCGACGCCGATTCAAAACTGGGCAGACCTGCTCGCGATCGAGGACATCGACGTCGTCTGGATTGGTACTCCGCCTTACATGCATTCGGCAGTGACCGTATCAGCGCTCGAGGCGGGCAAACATGTCTTCTGTCAGGCGCGCATGGCGATGGACCTGGCGGAAGCGGAAGAGATGCTGGCGACGGCGCGTCGTTTTCCAAAACAGGTCACGATGCTCTGTCCGCCGCCGTTCGGATTACGCGGCGACACCCTCGTGAAGAAGCTGCTCGCAGAGAATTACCTCGGCCGGCCGCACCACATCCGGTTGCAGAGTTTCACCGGCGCTTATCTGAACGCTGAGGCTGCGCCGCATTGGCGGCAACGGATCGAGATCAGCGGGTTGAATGTCCTCGCGCTCGGCATCTACGTCGAAGTGCTGCAGCGCTGGCTTGGCGATATCACCGGCGTCTTCGCTCGCGGGAAAATTTTGCATGATGTCCGGCAGGGCTACGAGGTGCAGGTGCCGGATCTGTTGACGGTGCTGTGCACCTTCGCGAATGGCGCGGAAGGCGTGCTCGAATTCAGCGGCATCAATGCATTGCCTTCAGGCGATCGGCTCGAGGTCTATGGCGACAGCGGCACGATGGCTTACGACTTCGGCACCGACACTCTCCATACTGGAAAGAATGGCGACCGTGCCATGCACACTATCGAGCTGACCAAAGGTCTCGAAGAAGGCTGGACCGTCGAAGATGATTTTCTCGCCGCGGTGAAGTCGCGTGGGAAAGTGCGTCCGCATCCCGATTTCGAGGACGGCGTCCGCTACATGCGTGTCGTGCAGGCAGTCTCTGATTCGCGCGCCGCAAACACATGGGTGCCGATCAGCACGAAGCTGCGGGTGTAACGCGCGCGGCACCATGATTACAGTGTTGCTAACGGACGGTCATCCCGAGCCGCGAAGGCGGTCGAGGGATCTCACGTGAGGTCTGGCGACCTGCATTGGCAACCACTCCGATTTCAGCACGGGCTTCGGACAAACGTCCTTTTATAGTTCAACGCGGATGAGCTTATGCGAGATCCCTCGGCCTCTTCGGAGCCTCGGGATGACAGCGGTGACGCGTTCGGCCTAAAACGCGTGCGCCAGCCGCGCCAGGGCGTAACCGGTAAGACCAGTCGCCGGCAGGGTTAACACCCACGCCCACACGATTCGGCCGACGATTCCCCACTTCACACCGCTGAAGCGTTTCACGGCGCCGACGCCCATGATGGAAGTCGAGATGACATGGGTGGTCGAAAGTGGAATTCCCCAGGTGCTCGCTGCCTGGATGATAATTGCGGCGGTGGTTTCCGCGGCGAAGCCATGCACGGGCTGTAGCTTCACCATGCGGTGACCAAGCGTCCGAATGATCCGCCATCCGCCTGCGGCGGTGCCCGCGGCCATCGTCGCGGCGCAAAGCACCACGACCCATTTCGGGACGATGAACGCGGGCGTGTCGAGAAAGTGAAACACCGGCGGCAGATTCCCAAACACGCCGCTCTGCGTGCCGGTGAAGAGCGCGAGCGTGATGATGCCCATCGTCTTCTGGGCGTCATTCGTGCCGTGGCTATGTGCCATCCAGGCGGCGCTGACGAGCTGCAGTTTCCCGAACAGCGACTGCACGATGTGCGGCGTCGACGAGCGGAGACAGACCAGCAGGATGAACATCAGGATCGCGGCGAGGATGAACCCCAAAATCGGCGACGTGATCATCGGGATCACCACTTTCGGCATCAGGCCGGTTCGCCACTGCAAGACGCTGAAGTCACCGCCGGCAGAGGCGATCGCCGCGCCGCACAACCCGCCGATCAAGGCATGACTGGAGCTTGAGGGCAGCCCGAGCCACCACGTGAGCAAGTTCCAGATGATGGCGGCGAGCAGCGCACAGAGCACCGTCGGCATTGTCACGATCTTCGGGTCGACCATTCCCTTGCCGACCGTCGCCGCGACGGCTGTGCCAGTTAGCGCGCCGGTCAGGTTGAAAAAGGCCGCGAGCGCGATGGCCTGCCGCGGCTGCAGGACTTTCGTCGACACGACCGTCGCGATCGCGTTGGCGGCGTCATGAAAGCCGTTGATGTATTCGAAGGCGACCGCCGCCAGGACGACGCAGAGGAAGAGGAACATACCGTGGGAACGGCGTTACGAGTATTTCAGGACGACCTGCAGGATGATGTTCCCTGCGTCGCGGCAGCGATCGATGACTTTCTCGAGCAGCTCGAAGAGTTCCTGCAAAAACAAGATCTGCTTCGCTTCGTAATCGCCGTTGTAGAGCTCGCGGAGCAGCTCCAACTCCAGCGCATCAGCATCACCTTCGATCGTTTGCAGCCGCGCGTTTTTCTCACGCGCGGTCGCCGCGTCGATGCCTTTGCGCAGATCTTTCACCATTGCGAGGACGGTCTCCGCAGCCTGGTCGAGAAGCTTCACGTGCGGCTGAAAATCCCGCGCCTTCAGGTCCTGAGGACGGATCAAGATGCGCTCCCCAATTTTCTCGACCGTTTTTGGAATCTTATAGAGTGCGGCGGCGAGCGACTGGATGTCCTCCCGCTCCAGTGGCGTCGCAAAAGTTTTGCAGAGCTGCTCGGTTAGCTCCTGCGTGATCTGTTTGTCCTTCCGCCGGCTGGCTACAAACGCCTCAAGGCTCTGGGGCGAATCGTGATGCTCCATCTTCGTCAGGAGGTCGACGAGATGATGGACGCTGGTGTCGGCCTGCTGCGCGCTCGCTTCGAGCAGGTCGTAGAACTTGTCGTCGTGGCCGAGGAGCTTGCGGATGGAGAACATGCGGGTGGTGCCGGTTATAACATCGAGCCCCGCATGATTAGCAAGGCGATGCTGAAGTAGATGATGAGGCCTGTCACGTCCACCAAAGTCGCGACGAATGGCGCCGACGACGTCGCCGGGTCAGCGCCGACCCGACGCAGCAGGAAAGGCAACATCGAACCGGCGATCGATCCCCAGAGGACGACGCCCACAAGCGCGAGGCCAACCGTCATCGCGACGAGCGGCCAATGCGCGCTGTCGCCGTAGAGGTCGCGATGGAAATACTGATGGCCGACCACAGACCAGAGCGCTACGCGGAGCGCCCCGATCGTGCCGAGAATTGCGCCTAACGAAAGGCCAGCCTGCAATTCCCGACTCATCACGCGCCACCAATCTCGCAACGTGACTTCACCGAGCGCCATCGCACGGATGATGAGTGTCGAAGCCTGCGAGCCCGAGTTCCCGCCGCTCGATATGATCAGCGGCAGGAACAGCGCCAGCACGATCGCTTTCGCCATCTCATCCTGGTAGCTGGCCATTGCGGTTGCCGTCAGCATTTCACCGAGGAAGAGAATCACCAGCCAGCCCGCGCGTTTCCGCACGAGCCGCCAGAGCGGCATGCGCATGTACGGCTCCTCGAGGGCTTCCATGCCGCCGAATTTCTGAATGTCTTCGGTCGCTTCTTCTTCGGCGACATCAAGCATGTCGTCGATTGTCACGATGCCGACGAGCACGCCGTTCGTGTCGGTTACCGGCAAGGCAGAGCGGTCATAACGACGGAACACATTCACAGCATCCTGTTCCGGATCGGCTGCGCTCAAGCTGACGAAATTCTCATCGGCGACGTCGCTCACTTTCGCGTCGAGCGGTTGCACCAGGATTTCGCGAATGCGCAGATCATCGATCAATTTGCCGCGATCATCGACCACATAGATCACGTTCAGCGTCTCGGAGTCTTCGCCATTTTCGCGGATATAATCGAGCACCTCGCGAATGGTCCAGTCCGCGTGCACCGCGATGAAATCCGGTGTCATCAAACGGCCGACGCTGTCTTCGGGATAGCCGAGCAAGACCTGCGCGATGCGCCGTTCCTCCGGTGTGAGCAGCCGAATCAGCTGCCGCGCGGCCGCGCTCGGCAACTCCTCCAGCAGCGCCGTGCGATCATCCGGCGACATCTCGTTGAGAATGCCGACGACCTGCTCGTGCGCCATGCCGCGGAGCAGACTTTGTTGCTCCTCGACCTCAAGATACTCGAAAACGTCCGCCGCGAGATCGTGCGGCAGAATTCGGAACACGATGACCTGCTGATCTTCCGGGAAATCTCGGATCACCTCAGCGACGTCGACCGGCGGCCAATCCGAAAACAGCTCGCGCAACGCGCCGAAATTCCGCGAGTCGATCAACGCTTTGATTTCGGGCTGTAGGATTCGGCCGACCATATGCGCGCTGAGGAGAGCCGCCTGAGAGGCGGCAGGGGAGTTCTATCATTCGGGCGGAGGCTGCGCAATCTGACCGCCGCCCGCATTGTTCTCGCACTTGGAATCGGCGGGAAAGTCGCCAATATGAGCGCGATGACAGCGACTGCCACAATGATCCGCCGCGAGCTTGGTGATGACGGGATCTGCGTGCTCAGCTTCGATCGGCCGAACTCCGGCGCGAATATCTTCGACGCAGCGACGATCGACAGCCTGCGTGAGCATCTCGATGCGATCGAAAACGACGCCTCGGTCGGAGGCGTGATCGTCACGTCGGCGAAAAAGTCGATCTTCATCGCCGGCGCAGATCTGCAGACGCTATTGCGTCAGGCCCAGACTGGTGAGCTGCGCGCGTTTATCGCCGAAGGGCAGCGCCAGTTTAACCGGCTTGTCGCTCTAAAAGTGCCGACCGTCGCTGCGATCCACGGCGCGTGCGCCGGCGGTGGCTACGAGATCACGCTTGCCTGCGACTACCGCGTCGCGACTGGCGATTCGGCAACGCGCATTGGTTTGCCTGAGACGTCGCTCGGTCTGATTCCCGCTTGGGGTGGGGCGACGCGTTTGCCGCGGCTGCTCGGTCTCGCGCCGGCGGCGGACGTTATCCTCAAGGGGAAACTCTACGCTGCCGATGAAGCGCTCAAGATCGGCCTGGTCGATGAAGTTGTCGCGCCAGATCAGCTGATGGCTACGGCGCGGGCGAAACTCGCGAGTGGCAAGCGTCACGTTTCCGCGCCGCCACACGTCGGCGTCCAAGTGCAAACGCCGAAAGGCCATAACCCGGCGCTCCGCCGCGCACTCGATATCATCAGCGGCGGCTACAATCTGTCCGTCGACGAATCACTCAAGCTCGAGCTCGATGCGATCGTGGAGCTTGGCGAAACGGAAGCGACGCAGAACCTGATCCGGAATTTCTTCCTCGGCGACAAGTTCAAGAAAGGCACGTCGAAAGCCCCGGCTGAAAAAGTCACGCACAGCGCAGTCATCGGCGCGGGCGTTATGGGCAGTGGCATCGCGCAATGGCTGAGCTCGCGCGGTGTGTCGGTTATTTTGCGCGACGTAAACACCGAGCAACTCGACCGCGGCTTGGCGAATATCGAGAAGACTTACGGCGACGCGGTGAAACGCGGATTGATGGCCGAAGAGAAGGCGAAACAAGGCCGCGCGCGCGTCGTGGGGTCCACCGGCCACGATGGTTTGCGCGACGTGCAGGTCGTTGTAGAAGCGGCTTCCGAGAAGCTCGAGATCAAGAAACAGATCTTCGCAAACCTAACGGGGAACACTTCAGCAACCGCCATTCTCGCGACGAACACCTCAGCGCTGCCGATCAGTGAGCTCGCCGCCGCAACCGCCGGCCCGGACCGCGTGATCGGTTTGCATTTTTTCAATCCGGTGAGTCGCATGAAGCTCGTCGAAGTCGTCGTCAGCAAACAAACGTCGCCCGAAACCGTTGATCGCGCGCTCGCCTTCACGCGGCAGCTCGCGAAGCTGCCGGTGCTCGTGCAAGACACCCCGGGGTTCCTGGTGAACCGCGTCTTGTTCCCATACCTGCTCGATGCCGCGGAAATGTTCGAGCTCGGCGGCGACGCGCAGCAGATCGACGACGCGTTGGTGGCGTGGGGAATGCCGATGGGTCCCCTGCGTTTAATCGACGAAATTGGTGTAGATATCACTGTTGATATTGCCGACACGCTGGCAAACGCGTTTGGCCGGCGAAACCACGCCGCCGCGGTGCTGCTTTGGCTGCGCGACGGTAAGATGCTCGGCCGCAAAACCGGCAGCGGTTTCTATAAGTATGAAGGTAAGTCGCAGGCGCCTAGCCAGGTGGTCGTAGAGTGGCGCAGTAAGTTGCACGGCGACGTCTCAGGTCCCGGTCTCAAACCCGTGGTGCCGAAAACGGCCGACGAGATCACGAACCGGCTCGTGTTCCTGATGGTCAACGAAGCCGCGCGCTGCCTCGAAGAGAAGGTCGTTGCGACGCCGGAGGACGCTGATTTTGGAATGATGATGGGGACCGGCTTCGCGCCCTTCCGCGGCGGTCCATTGCGCTACGCCGATCACTACGGCTTAAAGAAGCTAGTGGCGGAAATGGACGCGCTGCACTCCAGTGCAGGTGAGAAGTTCGCGCCCTGCGATTTACTCCGGAAGCATGCCGACAAGGGAACCAAGTTCTATGAAGACACCGCTAGAAGCGCCACCTGAACAGATAAGAGCCGAGACGACCGCGAAGCCGGAGAAATCCGCCGCCTCTGTGATCGATACGTCGAAGATGTCGGCGGGCAAAGCCGCTGCGCTCGAGCTAGCGGAAGGCGCGCGCGATCCGCTCGATGAACGGGGCAGCTTCGCGAGCAATCTGTTTATCGGAAAGTTCGGCTTCGATCGCATCTTTCCGTGGCCGGAGCAGAGTGCCGACGACAAGTCAGCGGGCGAAGAATTCCTTGGGCAGTTGAAGCAGTATCTGCACGACAACGTCGACGGCGACGAGATCGATCGGACCGGCGAGATCCCGCAGAAAAACATCGACGATCTGTTCGCGCTCGGCGCGTTCGCGATCAAGGTGCCGAAGCAGTACGGCGGCCTCGGATTGTCGCAGGTGAACTATGGTCGCGCCGCGATGCTGCTCGGCAGTTGGGATGCGAACCTGACCGCGCTTGTGTCTGCGCACCAATCGATTGGTGTGCCGCAGCCGTTGCTCCTGTTCGGCACGGAGGAGCAGAGGGCGAAATATCTGCCGCGTGTTTCACGCAAAGAGATCTCGGCGTTCGCGCTGACGGAGATGAACGCTGGCTCCGATCCAGCGGCCATGAGCCTGAAAGCGGAGCTGTCGGAAGACGGCACCGCTTGGGTGCTGAACGGCGAGAAGCTTTGGTGCACGAACCTGATCAAGGCCGGCGTGCTGGTGGTGATGGCGCGCACGCCCTCAAAGGTCGTGAACGGCAAAGAGCGGAAGCAGATCAGCGCGTTCATCGTCGATGTCGATTATCCGGGAGTGGAGATCACCTATCGATGCCACTTCATGGGGCTGCGCGCGCTCTACAACGGCATCGTTAAATTCACGAACGTCCGCGTCCCGCGCGAGAACCTGATCGCAAAGGAAGGTCAGGGGCTGAAGGTTGCCCTAACAACTCTGAACACCGGTCGCCTCACGATCCCTGCGGCGTGCGTCGGATTGTCGAAGCGGCTTGTCGAAATTTGCCGGAAATGGGCGGGCGAGCGCGTGCAGTGGGGTGCGCCGATTGGTCAGCACTCCGCCATCGCGGGCAAAGTCGCGGACATGGCGGCGAACACCTTCGCCATGGAGGCGATGACGTTCCTGACGTCGGCATTGGTGGACAAAAAAGCCGGCGATCTCCGCATCGAAACGGCGATGTGCAAAATGTGGGCGACCGAAGCAACCTGGCGCATCGCCGATGATGCAATGCAGGTGCGCGGCGGCCGTGGTTACGAGACCGCGCAATCCCTTGCGGGTCGCGGCGAACAGGCGATTCCGGTGGAGCGCTTCCTCCGCGACTGCCGCATCAACACCATTTTCGAAGGCTCGAGTGAGATCATGCGTTTGCTGATCGCGCGCGATGCGCTCGATCCGCACCTGAAAGTCGGCGGCGCAATCTTCAACACGCAGCTGCCGATGAGCACGCGGATGAAGTCGATGTTCGGCTCCGGCTCATTCTACTCGCGCTGGTATCCGCGACAATACACGAAGGCAAGCGCCGGTGACCTCAGCAAGCTCCACGCGAACCTGCGGCCACACATGCAGTACGGTGCCGCCACCGCCAAGAAACTCGCGCGCGGTCTCTTCCACGCGATGATGCGCTTCGGCCCGAAGCTCGACAGCCAGCAGCTTCTTCTCTCGCGCTTCGTCGGCGTCGCGACAGAGCTGTTCGCGATGAGCGCCACCTGCTCGTACGCGCAGCACTTGATCAACAACGGCAAACCGGCCGATGAGATCCTCTCGTTAGCCAACTACTTCTGCGAGTCTGCCAAATCGCGCATCGACCATCACTTCGCCGGCACGGCGAAGAACGTGGATCAGCGCGGCTACGCGCTGACGCAGGAGATGATGAGCGGCAAACACGAGCTGCTCCGGTCCGGAATTGTTTGATGTAGAGGCGGGTGTCCTCACCCGCAGGGAATGCGTCGGGTGCGGGTGGGGACACCCGCCTCTACACGGAGCGAAGCAGCCGTGCTCCGGTTGACCAGAAGAGCGCGAAAGCTACGGTCATCGGATGAGTATGCCGCCCGTGCTCACGGAGTCGGCCCGCACTTCCAAGCGGAGCCCGTCTACCCTGAGCAATCCCACATCCGCGAAGAAAAACGGAGTCACTGCCGACGCGCTTAAGAGCCTCGAAGAGCACATCCTGATGGATGGCTTCCGGATCGTCTTTGACCTCGAGAAGAGCCGTGGTTCTTACATGTATGATGCGGGCACGAGTAATCGCCTGATCGACTTCTACGGCTTTTTTGGTTCGGTGCCAGTCGGGTTCAATCATCCGTATTTCGACGGCCCGGAGGTGCAGCAAGAGTTGCTCGGTGCTGCCAAGACCAAGATCGCGAATTCTGATGTTTACTCGGAGCAATACGCGGAGTTCGTCGAGACGCTGGTGCGTGTCGCAGGACTGCCGCCACTGAATCGCTACCTGTTCATCGAAGGCGGCGCACTCGCGATCGAGAACTGCCTGAAGGCGGCGATGGATTGGAAAGTGCGCAAGAACATGGCCGCCGGTCGCGGCGAGCGCGGCACAGAGATCCTGCATTTCCGCCACGCGTTTCACGGGCGCAGCGGCTACACCATGAGCCTGACGAACACCGATCCGAAAAAGACGGACCTGTTTGCGAAGTTCAATTGGCCGCGCGTTTCGAGTCCGTTCATCGACTACTCGCTCGGCGAAGCTGAGCGCGAGAAGGAGGCAATTGAGCGGGAGAAGAAATCGGAAGCGGAGATTCGCAAGTTTATCGCAGAACGCGGCGTCGATATAGCGGCGATCATCATCGAGCCGATCCAAGGCGAAGGCGGCGATAATCACTTTCGTGCCGAGTGGCTGCAGAAGCTGCGCGACATCTGTGATGAGAACGAGATGCTGCTGATCTTCGACGAAGTGCAGACTGGCCTCGGCACGACAGGCAAGATGTGGTGCTCGCAGCATTTTGGGGTGAAGCCAGACCTGATGGCTTTCGGCAAGAAGGTGCAGGTCTGCGGCGTGATGGCAGGACCGCGACTCGACGAGGTGAAGGACAATGCGTTTCGGATGCCGAGTCGGTTGAATTCAACCTGGGGCGGCAACTCTACCGACATGGTTCGCTCGAAGCATTACCTGCGGATTATCGAACAGGAAAACTTGGTGGAGAACGCGCGGGTGATGGGTGAGCGGATCGTCGCCGGATTGCGCGAGCTCGCGGCCGAATGTCCGGCCATCAGTGCAGTGCGCGGTCGCGGATTGTTCATCGCGTTTGATCTGCCGGACGCGGAGATGCGCGATCAGGTGTGGAAGGAACTCTACGACCGCGGCCTTCTCGTCTTGAAGTCGGGCGACCGTGCGATTCGGTTCCGGCCGGCGCTCGATATCACTGCGCAAGTCGTCGACGAAGCGATGCTGATCCTGCGCGACGAATGCCAGCGTCTTTGCCGCTGATGCGCTCTGTTCTAGACAAGCTCGGGATCGGCGAGGAAGCGCTCGGCGCATTCGACGGCGAGTGGCGCGGCGGCGGCGCTGTGATCGAGAAGTTTTCGCCGATCGACGGCAAGCTGCTCGCGCGCGTTCGCACAGCGTCCGAGGACGATTACGAGCGTACGATCACGCGCGCGCAGGAAGCATTTGTGAAGTGGCGC
The DNA here is from genome assembly GCA_046262215.1 of Chthoniobacterales bacterium. GTDB lineage: Bacteria > Verrucomicrobiota > Verrucomicrobiia > Chthoniobacterales > UBA10450 > JACCTI01. Next base: position 23,673 of record JBHENE010000071.1, read on the forward strand.
GTCACGCCCGGCCCGGTGCGCGGCGAAACGGTGCGCCAGCTCGGGAATGCGCTGCGCGAAGCGAAGACCGATCTCGCGATGCTCGTCACGATGGAGATGGGCAAGATTATCGCAGAAGGCGAAGGCGAGGTGCAGGAGATGATCGACATCTGCGACTTTGCGGTCGGGCAGTCGCGGATGCTTTACGGCCTCACGATCCAATCGGAGCGGCAAAGCCATCGCTTGATGGAGCAGTGGCATCCGCTCGGTGTCGTTGGCATCATTAGCGCTTTCAATTTTCCAGTCGCGGTTTGGTCGTGGAACGCGGCGCTAGCGGCGGTTTGCGGCGACTCAACCATCTGGAAGCCGTCAGAGAAGACGCCTCTTACCGCCATCGCTGTGATCAAGATCGCTGAGCGCGTCTGTCGCAATACCGGCGCCGATCCGGCGATCTTTTCGCTGCTGGTCGGCGATGGTCCGACTGTTGGACAACGACTCGCTGCAGACGGCCGCGTGCCGCTTGTCTCTGCGACCGGTTCGACGCGGATGGGCTTCGATGTTGGCAAAACTGTGCACGCACGGCTCGGCAAAAGCATTCTGGAGCTCGGTGGAAATAACGCGCTGATCGTTTCTCCGACCGCGGACCTCGCGATGGCGGCGAGCTCGATCTTCTTCGGCGCGGTTGGAACCTCCGGGCAGCGTTGCACGTCAACGCGACGCGTGATCGCACATGACTCGGTCATCGAGAAGCTGCGCAATCACTTGCTAAGTGCGTACAAGACTCTCCGCATCGGCAATCCGCTCGATCGCACGACTTTGATGGGACCGCTGATTGACCCGGCGGCCGTGGATGGAGTGCAGCAGTCGATCGAGAAGGTGAAAAGCGAAGGCGGTGAAATTCTCAGCGGCGGCGAGAAGTTGAACGGCTCGGAGTTCGCTGGCGGCTGCTATATGACGCCGGCGCTCGCGACCGCGCGTCATGAATTCGAGATCGTGAAGCACGAGACCTTCGGCCCGTTGCTCTACCTGATGAGCTACAGCGATTTTGATGAGGCGCTCGCGATGCACAACGACGTGCCGCAAGGTCTGAGCTCTTCGATTTTCACCAACGACATGCGCGAGGCGGAGAAATTTCTGAGCGCGGTCGGGAGCGATTGCGGCATCGCGAATGTGAATGCCGGCACGAGCGGTGCGGAAATCGGCGGCGCGTTTGGCGGCGAGAAGCAGACCGGCGGCGGGCGTGAAAGCGGGAGCGATTCGTGGAAGAGCTACATGCGTCGTCAGACGAACACGATTAACTTTTCAACCGAGCTTCCGCTTGCGCAGGGCATCACGTTTGGCGCAGGCGAGGGGAGCGCAACAGCCTAACGAATATGGACACAGCAACTCTCGAGAACAGCAAAGCGAGCGAAGCAGAATCGCACTTCGAATGGCCGCTGTGTTACGAAGCTGAAAATTTTATCCTCAGCCGCATCGATGCCTTTACGCGGCGGCACAGCTTCGGTCGGACGCTGGCGACGCGGATGCGGGATGAGACGGGGACGTTGCTGCTCGATTGGACGGATTACCTGTTGCTGCCGGCCTCAGACGAAGCGGAACTTCGTGCCACCGGTTACACCGATGATCCGCTCGCGGATGCGCTCCATGGGCAGAAGCAGCTCTGGCATCCGGAAGCGATGTTGCCGCGGGTATTGATCGCCCCGACGAATGCGAGCTATCCGCTTGCGTTAGGCATTCGCCCGGAGCATGTCGCTGACTTTGCCGGCGTTCACGGGGTCACAAACAAGATCGAAGGTGCCCCGCTCTCGCGATTTCGGCGGATGCTGGTTTCGGACGAAAACGGCGCGCGCTTGGAAGCGGTCGAGCGTCGTGGCTATCGCGGCTACGTCTCTGCGGAAAGCGACACAAACGCATATCTCGCGGCGCGTGATCTTTGGTGCACGAGACGCCGCACGTGGGACGATGACGCGTTAGGCATGAACCAGGGCCTTGAGCGCATCACGCAGATGGTCGGACTCGTGGGGCGTGATCTCGCGTGCCATCTCGTCTTCGAAGAGGAGCGCCGCTACTGGGAGAAGCGAAATAGAGCTGCTCGCGAACAGAAGCGTCGCCAGGACTCGTTAGGCCTCGGCTGGGCGAATCACGATCATCATACCTTCCGCTCTTCGCGCGAGTGCTTCGTCGACCTAATCAAAGCGTGGGAGCTGCTCGGATTCCACCGCCGCGAGCGCTATTACGCGGGCGCACAAGCAGGCTGGGGGGCGCAAATTGTCGAGCAGCCGGTCGAAGGCATCATCATCTTCAATGACGTCGATCTAAACCCCGATGAAGTGGAAGTTGACTTCTCGCGACGCGCTCTGCCCTCGCAGGCAAAACTCGGAACAATCGGTCTCTGGTGCGGATTGCACGGGGAGAGCTTCCTCGAGGCTGGTATGCATCATCTTGAGTGTCGGTTCGATTTCGCGCTGCTGCGCGATCAGCTGGCCGCGGAAGGAGTGAACACGATGAAGCCGTTCTCGGACTTCCCATTCCTGAAGCAGGCCTTCACCGAAGGCGAGCGCTTCCGCGTGCGCCGCTTGCGTGCGGAACGGCTGCTCCAGAACGGGTCGATCACGCAGGAGCAATTTGACGAGTTCACGCAGCGGGGCGCGATCGGCAGCCATCTTGAAAATCTTCAGCGGCACGGCGGTTTTAAGGGATTCAATCAGCACGCTGTGAGCATCATCATCGCGGAAACCGACCCGCGGTTGCAGTCGAAATAGTCACTGCGCGCAGCGGCCCACGCGTTGCTCAACGCCGCGCATCACGTAGATTGCTCGCGCTCGACTAACAGAACTTTATGGAACCCGTATACATCCTTGGCGCGAGCCGGACTGACTTTAAGCGAAACCTCAAGAAGGAGGGCAAAGCACTCCGCGACTTGATCGTCGAAGCAGGCCAGAAGGCGCTTGCGGACGCAAAGATCGACCCAAAGGAGATCGAAGCTGCGGCAGTCGGTAACTTCAATGGCGGTCAGTTCACGAAGCAGCTGCACCTTGGCGCGTTCGTTCCCGAGATCGATCCAGCGCTCCATGGAATCCCGACGATGCACACCGAGGCTGCGTGCGCTTCCGGTTCGCTCTCGGTCCTGCTCGGAGCGCAATGGGTGATGGGCGGTTTTCACGACGCGGTACTGGTCGTCGGCGCAGAGCAGCAAAAGACGATGTCGTCGAAGGACGGATCGGACGTACTTGGCGCGGCGGCGGACTTCGATGTCGAGCGGCCGATCTATGGCGACTTCATGTTTCCGAAACTGTTCGGGCGCATCGCACAGATCTACATCGAGAAATACGGCGCGACGGAAGAGCAACTCGCGTGGGTGGCTTACAAGAATTATGCGCATGCACGTTTGAACCCGCTGGCGCAAATGCGCGATGCGGACCTCACCTACGATGCTGCGTCACAAGTGTCGGATAAAAACCCGAGCGTGGCACCACCGCTGAAAGTCTCGGATTGCTCGCAGATCACAGATGGCGGCGCGGCGGTTGTCCTCGTCTCTGGGAAGTACATGGATCGCCACGGTCTCGATAAGTCGAAGTATCCACGCATGCTCGGTTTCGGCAGCACGACTGACTATCTCGCTCTCGAGAAAAAAGACGCACCGGTGTTCTCGACCGCGCGAAAGGCGGCGGAGAAAGCATTTGCGATGACCGATGGACTCACGCCGCGCGATATGCACGGAGTTGAGGTGCACGATTGTTTCTCGATCACCGAGATCTGCGCCTACGAAATCCTCGGCCTCGCTGAGCCTGGCAAAGGCGCTGAGCTCGCGATGAGCGGGGCGACTGCACTGCCGCAGGTCCGTGGGGAACACATCAAAGGCAAAGTCGCGTGGGAGATCCCGGTCAACACCGGCGGCGGCTTAATTGGCGACGGCCACCCGGTTGGCGCAACAGGTGTCCGACAGGTCTTCGACGCGTATCAGCAGCTGACCGAGCAAGCCGACGCGCGGCAGATCAACGGCTGCAAAAAGTTCCTCACCTTCAACATGGGCGGAAGTCTCACAACCTCCGTCGCGATGATCTGGGGCCGCGACTAGCGTCCGGTTAATCGGCGTTTTCTTCCGCCTCATCCGCGAGCGGAACGATGTCGCCCTTGGTGAATAGCACACCCTGCGCGATTTCGCGCCAGACCGGCTTGGCCCGGAGCAGCCACTCCAGATCCATTGCGAAGTGCTTGAATTCTTCCTTCTGCGCGTTGGCCATGATTGCGCGGGCGCTGCGATCTTTCTCCACCACCATCCGCTGTTCGTACCAATTGATCGCTTCTGCCTCTTCGGTCAGCGAAACGATCATGCGCGCGAAAGTGCGAGTAGCCTCGCCTAACTCGGCGACCGGCTCGTGATATTGTTCAAATCCCATCCGCGTTTCTAATCGACCGTAAGGACGTGGGCAAGTTTCAGAGCGAATCCAGCGGGTGTAGCTTAAACTGCGCACGTGACCGGTAAGATCCTTTGGCGCGCCACTCGAGCCTATTCACTTCCGGCGAGCATCGTCCCGGTGGTGCTTGGCACCGCGCTCGCAGCGCGCGGCTATGCGGAACTTGGCGGCGGTCACTTCAACGCGACGACTTTCGTGATCACCTTGCTCGGAGCGATGCTCGCGCACTTTGGCGCGAACGTGATCAACGATTATTTCGATTTCATCAAGGGCGTCGACACCAAGCCGGAGCACGGCAGCGGCGTGCTCACGAGCGGCGAGATGACGCCGAAGCAAACGCTGACGTTCGCGGTTGTTCTCTTCGCGTTGGCGGGTGCGTGCGCGGTAATTCTGCTGCGTCGAGACGTTGCGGTTGTCATGCCCCTTGCTGCACTTGGCCTCGCATGCGCGGTGCTTTATCCAGCTTTTCTGAAGCGCTACGGCCTTGGCGACCTGCTGATCATTGTCGCATTTGGGCTGGGGCTCACTCTCGGCTCATATGGCGTTCAAGCGAGCTCAATGATGACGCGGCAATGGCTTCTCGTTTCGTTCTATTCCGTGCCGATCTGTCTGCTCGTCGATGCTATCCTGCACGCGAATAACCTCCGCGACGCTCCCGATGATCGAGCCGCGCGCGTCCGGACTCTGGCGACCGCCTTAGGCCCGAAACGGGGCCGGATGCTGCAGGCTGTGCTGCTCTGTGGACCTTTACTCTTTGTCGTTCTTGGCGTCGTCACGCGTCTGCTGCCGGTCTGGAGTCTGGTAACGGCACTGTCGCTTCCCCTCCTTCTGCGCGCGTTTCGCAGCGGCAGTGTGCCTGGGACCGCGCAGACGCATCTTGTTTTTGGCGTTCTTTACGCGGTCTCGTTTCTGCCGCCGCCGGTGTTTGTGTAGATCGCGCTGTGGACTAAAACGGCGTCTTAATGCCGCAGGCTCGGACGCCGCACCAGCCGCGATAAGCCTCAAAAAGCGCAAAGATCCCGCACGCGAAGAACACCACCGCCAGCACGATGTTCTGCGGAAGCAGACACGCGCCACCAAGCAGCAACAGGATACCAATTCCACCGCGCGCGAGGCGCCCTCTTTTGTCGATATTAGCTTTCATGAACAAGCGACAGACCGGCCTGCGTAGTATCGTCCGTAGTTGAAAATGGACAAACCGAAGCGGCCTCGCGCGCCCGAAATCTGTCCGGTGTGCGGTGAAGACGTGCCGCCGCGTGCGCTTGCTTGTCCAGGCTGCGGCGCTGACCACAAGTCTGGCTGGCGTGACGACGCGGAGACTTATGACGGCATCGACCTCGGGGAAGAGGACTTCAACTACAACGAGTTCGTCGCAAGCGAATTTGGATCGGGCGTGAAACCGCCGCGTGTCAAAACGATCTGGTGGATCACTGCGATTGCGCTGCTCATCGCTTTCGCCGCCCTTTACTTCTACAGCCGCTAGGCTGCAGGTGGGACGCGCGGTTCGGAAGGCCGGCGTGCCCGCCTCTCCGGCGGTCGGACGATGTAGCTGCCGGCCTGCTTATCACTCTCGAGCTTAATCAGCCGACGCTTCTGTGCTTCGAGTAGCAAATCGTTGAACGCACGAAAGCCGTGGGCGCGTTCATTGAACCCCGGGTTCTGGCGCTTGATCGCTTCTTTCACTAACGATCCGCGAATCGGATAATCATCTCCGCGTTCGGTCCGCAGCGCTTCGAGTGTGTGGATCAGAAGATCAAGAGCGCGATCGGACGATGGGCCTTCGGCGCGCGATTCCGGTTTCGCGTCCAATTCTTCGGGTGCCGCTGCTGCTGCCCGAGCGGCAGTTCTTGCGGGTCTCCGTGCAGGCTCCGCTCGAACCAGATCGTCGTAGTAGAGAAACTCGTCGCAGTTACTGATGAACAAGTCCGAGGTCGACTTCTTCACCCCGGCGCCGATCACAGTCTTATTGTTCTCCCGTAGCTTGCTCACGAGCGGCGAAAAGTCGGAATCGCCGCTGATGATCACAAACGTATCGACGTGGCTTTTGGTGTAGCAGAGGTCGAGCGCATCGACGACCATGCGGATGTCGGCCGAGTTTTTGCCGGACTGGCGGACGTGCGGGATCTCGATCAATTCGAAGGCCGCTTCGTGCAGCCCCCGTTTGAATTCCTTGTATCGCTCGAAGTCGCAGTATGCCTTTTTGACCACAATGTGCCCTTTCAGTAACAAACGCCGGATCACCTTATCGATGTCGAACGCCGGGAACTGCGCTTCCCGCGCGCCAATCGCGATGTTCTCCAGATCAAGGAAGATCGCCATCGTTGCGTCGGAATCATGCGTGCTCATGGATGGGCTGCAGCCTAACGAATCACGGTCGCGAACCACAACTGAACATGAGCATCGCCTTTGAGGAGCTAGATTTCCAGCCAACGGAGATGGGCGACCTGATCCTGCGCCGTCGCCGTCTGCAGTCGCTTGATGGGCAGGAGGTTTACGAGGTGAAACTTGGCGACGCGTTTCTGATGTCGAGCTTGTTCACTCGCGTCGAGGTCGCGCTGGCCGAATTCGGATTGGCGGAATTGCCAGCAGGGCCGCTCGACGTCGTCGTCGGAGGCTTGGGGCTCGGCTACACCGCGCGAGCCGCCCTCGCTCACCCTGGTGTGGAGTCAGTCGTCGTGATCGATGCCCTAGCGCCGGTGATCGACTGGCACCAACGCGGCCTGGTGCCGTTAGGGCCAGAACTCACGTCGGATTCGCGGTGCCGTTTCGTGCTCGGTGACTTCTTCGCGCGGGTCGCATCCGATGCTCTCGACCCATCGCAGCCTGGTAAGCAGTTCGACGCCATCCTGCTCGACATTGATCACTCGCCGCGCGATTTGCTTCACCCGCGGCACGAAGCGTTCTACAGCGAAGAGGGATTGCGCCAACTGACGAAGCATCTTCGACCCGGCGGCGTCTTCGGGATGTGGTCCGACGATCCACCCGACGACGATTTTCAAGCGGGGCTGGCGCGGGTCTTTGCTGACTCCCGAGCTCATATCGTTACCTTTCCAAATCCGCTGCTCGACGAGGATTCGGCGAGCACCGTCTACGTTTCACGGGTAGCGCCGTGACGACGCTACCGGGCTCTCGCCTCATTGACCGCGACGATGCGGAGATCGTCGCCAATCACTTCCAGGAGCAGCGTCTTTTGCACCTTCCCGGCTGAATGGCGGGAGCCCTTTCGCAGCTCGAAGCGCAACGGAAAGGTCACGCGGATCCTGCTGTCCGGCTGCGGCTGGACATTCACCTCACCAGCTAACCGGAAGCTGCGTTGCGGCCATTTCGCATCATACGCTTGGAGATCGTGCCGGATTCTCTCCTGCCCGACGACGCCACTGTCGAAGTAGTTCACGCGATCGCCGAAGAAGTCGAGCTCCGCGCCGACGTGCGGATCGAGCCCTGCCAAGACAAACGCCGCGACCCAATCACGCAGCCGTTCGCGGCTGAGCACAAACGTCGTCGCGTCAGCAGGTGGCGGTGCCGCTTCGCGCACGGGCGGCTGCGCTGGAACCGGTCGCAGTTTCGCTTTCGCTGGTGCGGGCGGCGCGCTCTGCCGCTGCAGGAACTGCTGATCCGGCTTACGTAAGCGCTGCCAGGCCTCTGCGCCACCCGCCGGTGCAGCCGAGGCGCTCGAAGCTGGAGAGACGCCAAGCGCCTTCGCTGTCGCAGCATCTAGCTGACCGGTAATTTGCAGGCCGTTCCTGATCTGATAGCGCGACACAGCAGCAGCCGTTTCACTGTTGTACTGCCCGTTCGTTTCGCCGAAAAAGAATCCGCCCTCCTTCAATCGCGCCTGCGCCGCGCGAATGTTGTCGTCCGCGGTCGCGCTCGCAATTCCGCAGATCACCAATGCTGCCACCAAGGAGAGAATGCGCTTCATCTCTATGCAATCGGATGTCGCCTCCAAACTGCACGCGCGCGTTTGCGTCGCCGGGCCTACTCAGCCCGCAGGGCAACGATCGGGTTCACCCGCGTCGCCCGGCGAGCAGGCAGGTAGGATGACGCGGCCGCCACGAAGCTGAGCAGCACCGCAACCGCGCCGTAGATCAGGGGATCGAGCGTATTCACCCGGAAGAGAAAGTTACGGAGCGCAGCAGCACCCACGACCCCAAGTAAAAGCACAGCCACGCCGATGCCGATCGAAAGGCCGATCGATAACTGCCAGGCACCCTGCGTCATCACCATCTTCAAAATGCGCGCAGCATCAGCTCCAAGCGCCATCCGAATGCCAAATTCCTGTGTCCGCTGGTTTACTGAAAAGCTCATCACGCCATAAAGGCCGACCGCGGAGAGGACCACCGCGGCGATGCCGAAGATCGTGAACAGCGTCGCGGTGATGCGATTTACCCCCAGAATTTCGTCGTGTAATCGGGCGGGCGTGCCACCGAAGTAGACCGGCAAATTCGCGTCGACCTGCGCAACGGCACGGCTGAGGATCGGGCCCATCGTCTCGGCGCTTTGCCCGGCGTGAGGCTTCACGACCAAGGTTACGAATTGCGGCGCGGGCGGAACTCCGAGCAGCGGCACGTAGAACCCGGCGGCGTCGGTCTCCTGATCAAATGGGCCCTGCATCAACGTGTCAGGCACCACGCCGACGATCGTGCGCCAAGGTTCCGGACGCGCGGGATTGAAACCACGAATGCGTCGACCGATGGCGCTTTCGCGCCCGAAATACTTACGCGCGAAGCTCGTATTCACGATCGCGACCGGCTGCTTCGCGTCATTGTCTTCGATCGTGAAATCGCGGCCTTCGAGCATCTTCAGCCCAAGAGCTTTGAAATAGCCGTCGGAAATCGCCTCCGAATTGCCGCGAGGACGGTCGCGGTCCGTGACATACGTCTGACCATCAACTTCGTATTGGCCGAAGTTGCCAAATGTCATCCGGAAGCGCGACGTCATCGCCGCGTCTTCGAATGCCGGACCTGTGCGAACTTCTCGCAGCGCGCGTGTGAAGAACTGCTGTCGCGCGTCGGAGCTCGGATAGTCGCCTTCGAAGAGCGCCATCCTCGCCGTATAGACTGAACTCTGGTTGTAACCGTAATCGACGGCCGTCTGGTTGCGCACAGATCTGATCTGCATTGCTGCGGCCACCAGCAGTGCTGCAGTTAACGCGATCTGCCCAATCACGAGGACGCGGGTGAGCACGTTAACCAGCCGGCTGGTGTTCCCGCGGCCGCCCTCCTTCATCACTTCAGCAGGGTTGGCTCGAGCACTTAGCAACGCCGGCACGAGGCCGGAGATTACCGTCGCGACCAGCGCAGCTACGATCGTGATCGCAAGCACTCGCGCGTCGATCGAGAACGAGACCCAGTAGGGGAGGGGAAACGGTAGTGCCGAGGTAGCGCGGACGAGTAACCCGACTGCCCAATACGCGAGGAGCACTCCGACGCCTGCGCCGAGGAAGGCGACGAGCAGGCTTTCGGTCAGCATCTGCCGCACGATGCGCCAGCGCGTCGCGCCGAGCGCGCCGCGGATGGCGAGCTCTTTCGCGCGAAGGGCAGCACGCCCGAACTGCATGTTCATGACGTTCACACACGCGATCACCAGGACGACGATGACCGCGCCGAGCATCGCATAGACCGTTTGCCGTAGCTGCGGACCGGTGAAGCTCTTCAACAGCGGCTGCACCGATGCGGTGGTGAGCTGCCCGTTGGTCTTTGGGTATTCTTTCGCGAGACGGCCGGCGAGCTGAGCGAATTCGAGGTTTACCTGGTCGAGAGAGACGCCCGGCTCAAGACGTCCTAATACTTGAGGCCCAATCGTAAAGGGATCCTCGCGCGGCTTGATCGGGAACTCGTTATACAGTGGAACCCAGAGTTCCTCGGAAATAGGGAACTTAAAGTTCTTCGGCATCACGCCGATGATGGTGGCAGCTTTGCCGTTTATCCTGATTGCCTGCCCGACGATGTTCGGATCGCCGCTGAAGTCGCGCTGCCAGATTTCATGTCCAATTAACGTAACCTTCTCAGCGCCGGGCTTGTTATCTTCCGCGGTGAAATCGCGCCCGAACATCGGAGCTATTCCGATGATTTTGAAGAAATCCTCGGTAACATAGCCACCGGTGTAACGCGTCGGGTTATTCTTATAGGTGACGTTAATCGTCGAGCCATTGAGATAGGCGCTCATCATCGCGAAAGACTGTTGCGCTGCCTTAAGGTCTTCGTAGTCCTGCGCCGACGGAATGTTGCCGTTGCCGTTGTTGTTCTGATTCGAATCCGCCTTCGGATCGACCAGCCCCACACTCATCAGCTCCTCGGGATGAGGGAACGAAAAACCGCGCAGGACGAATGCATTCACCACCGCGAATTGGGTTGTGACGCCGCAAATCCCTAGCGCTAGCACCGTGACTGCGAGAAGGCAGAAGGTCTTCTCCTTGAAGAGGACGCGCAGGCCGATCCGCACGTCCTGCCGAAAGGAATCGAGAATCATGGCGTGACGTCCCTGTTAGCGATGCGAAGTATGGATCACCGTATTCAGCGGCAAAGTGACCCGCTGCTGAGTGGCAAACCACATTGAGAAGGCTGCAGCTGCGATCAGCAGCAGATAAACCATCGTCTCGGCGAGGTTCTGCCGCTGGTCTTCAGAATCAACAAGGAGCGCGTAGATGTTTGCTTCGCGGTGCGCGGAAGAAGGTAGCGGTTTCATAATGTTCGTGCTGTTGGGATGCAGCCCGCCGGCGGTTCAGATTCAGAAATCTTTTGCGCAGGGGAACTGCTGCCATCCGGGTGTACAGAAGACGTCGCCGCTGCTCGAACTCGCTAAACGAATCCGCAGTGCGGCGACGCTTTCGTCTCTCGCGCTTCTATGCGGCAGAGGCCGCGACGATCCCCGCGTTACCTAGTCGCCAGAAGGAGGAGGATTCCGATTCGGATATGGAGGAACTGGTGGTAGATCGTATCGCTTCGATTTCAGTTCTTCCTGGATTTCTCGAATCGCACGGTCGAGTTGCTGATCCTCGCCGCGGAATTCCTTTGTCGGATCGTTATCCACTACGATGTCAGGATCTACGCCGTGGCTTTCAATGACCCAGTTCTTTCCGTCTTTCGAGTAGGGCGCGAACTCAGGCCGGTTGAGGATGCCGCCGTCGGTCATCGGGAGCGCATTGCGAATCCCCACTACGCCGCCCCAGGTGCGCTTTCCGATCAGCTTACCTAGTCCCATAGCTTTAAATCGGAAGGGGAAGATATCTCCATCAGACGCAGAGAACTCGTTGATCAGAGTAACCATCGGTCCGAGGAAGGTATCACGTGGGTTAGGCTCTGGTTGGCCATTACGAGCTATCTCTACCATGACGAGTGCGCGACGGAGTCGCTCGATCACCAGTGGCGAGACGAAGCCGCCGCCGTTGCCGCGGACGTCGACAATGAGCGCTTTCTTGCGGATCTGCGGAAAGTAGAGCTTTGTGAACTCGTTCAAGCCCGGCTGCCCCATGTCCGGAATGTGTATGTAACCGACTTCCCCGTTAGTCTTCTTCGTTACCTCATCAATGTTCTTCTGCACCCATGCCAGATAGTAGAGCGGGGCTTCGTCGGCGATCGGCACAACCGTGATGTCGCGAGCGCCGTCATCAGAAGGCTTCGAATTAATCCGCAGGATGACTTGCTTGTCCGCAGTTCCGATTAGGCCGTCGTAGAGGTTCGCCAGCGAACTGACCGGCGTGCCGTTAATCGCAAGGATGTAGTCACCCGGCTTCACGTTCACGCCAATAGCTGTAAGCGGTGAGCGCGTATGTTTGTCCCAGTTCTCGCCGGGTAGTATGCGTTCGATCCGATAGGCGCGGCTCGCCGCATCGCGTGAAAACTCAGCTCCAAGGAGGCCTAGCTTGATCCGCGGGGTCTCGGGCCTTTCGCCGCCGCCGACATAGGCGTGGCCATTGTTCAGCACACCGATCAGCTCTCCCAGGA
>JBHENE010000072.1:0-9644 GCA_046262215.1 Chthoniobacterales bacterium
CATCGATCTCTTCCCACTCGTCGTCTGTCTGCTCTGGTGCCTCTACGGTTTCGCGAGCCTAATACGATCGCTCTGCTTTCGTCCACCGCCGGATCCACGTTTGAGTTTCAGCGTGATCATTCCGTTTTACGCCGAGCCGGCCGGAGCGCTGCGCACTGCGATGAGCGTCTCGCAGGTCACGCCGCCGGTGGCCGAGATCATCCTGGTCGATGATGGCAGCCCGGCCGGCTCTGGCGCAGATGAGATCGACCCGGCAACGTTACCTCCTGGCGTGCGCATCATCCGGCTCCCGGCGAATGGCGGTAAAGCGGCGGCCCTTAACGCAGCACTCGAGGAAGCGACCTCGGACGTCTTGTTCTGTCTCGACGCTGATACGGTGGTGCACAGCACGGACTGGCTGCCGATGCTCGCGCGGTTTGCTGAAGCTGATGTTGGCGGCGTGACCGGAAAGATCTGGCCGAGCCAAACGCGTTCACTCCCGCAGCTGATGCAAGCGCTCGATTATCTCGCGGTCATCGGGCTCGTGAAAAACGCGGAGGAGCAATGGGGCGGGATCATGACGGTATCAGGTGCATGGGTGGCATTTCGCCGGCAGGCGCTGCTTGACGTCGGCGGGTGGAACGAAGAGACCGCGGCGGAAGACATCGATCTTTCGTGGCGGATGCAATCAGCAGGCTGGCGGATCGCCTACGAACGCACGATCGCGCTGGTCGAAATGGTGCCGAGCTGGGGCGGACTGTGGCGGCAGCGGCGCCGGTGGAGTCGCGGGCTCGGCCGCGCCGTGCGCGATCATTTCAGCGGGACGATGCGCGCAGGTGCGACGCATGTACCGGTCGCCCTCGTCTCGCTGCTCGGCGCCGCCTGGCTGTGGGCGTCGCTCTTGGTCGGGTGCGTTCGATTCGTCCGCTCGACCATGCACGTGCTTCAGGGACAAAGCGGATTCGAGCCCGCTGTCCTCGTGCGGGCACTCGTTTACGCGGGTATCTGCTTCGGGTTTTTCTTCGTCCAGCTGCTGATCGCCACACTGCTCGATCGCTCGCGTTGGAAGCTTTACCCAAAGCTGTTTCTGCTTTCGCCTCTCTACCCGATTTACTTCTTCGTGATTTCGCTCACCACGTTCATCGTCGGGTTCCCGCAAGGGCTTTTGCGGCGAGATCGCGGCCGCTGGCGCAGGACCGTGCGAACTGAGGAGATCGCAACGCAGACCGCGCCTGGAGAACTGCTCTGATGAAACACGGCATTCTTCTCACCGTCCGGCTGCTGCTGTTGCTGATCGCGCTTTACGCTGTCTCAAATGCGCTGAAAGAACTGCTCCTGCGCGAGGACGAACTGATCAGCGTCGTCGTGCTCGTCGGCTCGAATATGCTGATTGCAGTCGCGTGCTGGTCGCTCGGCTGCTGGCGGCTGGAAACGAAGAAAGACGGCGAAAAAACGCGCGGATAATTCAGCGCCGTCATTCCGAGCGAAGTCGAGGAACCCCGTAGAATTACCAACCGTGGCGCCACGGGATCCCTCGACTTCGCTCCGCATGACAGCGTTGCGTTAGTGCTTCGGAGCGCGAACCGTGCCGGTCTCGATTGCTGTCCGCCGCTCGGCCACGATGCGGTTCGCGGTCTCTTCGACCATCTGCTCGAGCAACATCCGCAGGTGTGTCCCCTGCCGATAATCAGCCGGCGCGATATGCTTCACGCGGTCCGCATGTGCTGAAAGCTGGAAGCATTTCTTGAATCCGGCACGTGCTGGATCATCGGGATTATAAACTGCGATCGCTTCGCCGCCGTTCTTCCGCATAACGGTGAAGCAGGGCACATCAGTCGGCCCATCGCCGACGTAAATCATGTTCGCGAATGGAATCGGCCGAATGTCCGCGTCCATGTGATCGTTCACATCCTGCGTCATATCGAGCAGCCCTTTGTTGATGCGAAACAGGTATTGCGTCTTCTGCGTGTGGCTGATCACGCGCTTCGGGAACGTGATTCTTCCCTCCCCGTCTTCCGCAAATTCACAGCCGAAAATCGCACGCACGTACGGCGCGAGCCGGCTCCCTTCGATCAAAACCTTCATCCCGGAAGAGATGATGTAATGCTCGAACGCGATGCCGTGCGCGAGGTGCTCCTCAGTGAGTAGCCCACTCGCGAATTCATCGAACATCTCCGGCAGGCCTTTGTAGAAGTTCAGGTTTTGGCCGAGCGCTTTTAACTCCGCGTTCGTCGGCCGATCCATCCCGAGCGTGTCGAGCAACACCTTCATGTAGGCGAGCTCGCTATCGTAGCCGCCGTCCCGCACTAGTTCACTGCACCGCCGCCAAAAACCGTCCTTGTTAATACCGAACGCAGGGAAGACGACCTCGTCCTGCATGTAGCTCGGGCTGAGCGTCTGGTCGTAATCGTAGACTAGCGCGATCGTGCTTTGCGGCGTGGCCATAGGATGTAACTACCTTTTCGCGTTGAGCTGCGACACGAAATCTTCGAAAAGCGGCGCGTAGATTTCGCCGCCGCGTTCGGGGTGATACTGCACCGCGAGCGCGTACGGATAATTCGTTAGACGCATCTGCTCGATGACGTCGTCAGTCGCGCACCACGCCTCGACCGTGCAACCGTCCGCGACGCGGTCCACCGCCTGGTGATGAGAGCTGTTCACTCTGTCGAACCGATATGACGCAGCCCGATCCGTGCGCAACGCCTGCACATCGTGATCCTTCATCTCTGGCGCGTTGTGGCCGGGAATGTCGAGCCGCAGCGTCCCGCCGAGCGCGACGTTGAGTGTCTGCATTCCTTTGCAGATCGCTAGAATCGGCAGCCGTCGCGCGAGCGCTTCCTTTATCGCATCAAATTCCCAACGGTCCCGCGCCGGATCCGCATCAACATCGAGGATGGAAGGATCAGGCACCGGCTGATGAAGGAACTCCGGCGCGATGTCCGGCCCGCCGGTTAACAACAGACCATCCATCTCCGCGATCGGAACGTCGCGACCCATCGCGTTGCACATTTCGACTCCCGCGTGCGCTTGGAAAGCGCGCGTGAACCACGGTTCGTCCTTCGCGCGCATCCACGTGGCCAGTTTTGGCATCGCCGAGTTTGCGGCGCTCCCGCGCCATTGTAAATACCAGCCGCACGAATGTCCGCGCCTCCCTCAGACGATCAGCTTCGCGCCGGGATTGAGCAGATCACGCGCGAAAACGCCACCGTCGCATGCGCGGTGGCGGTGCACGACCGCGAGACCGGCTTCCGCTTCTCTTACCACAGCGATCGCGTTTTTCATGCGGCGAGCACGATCAAAGTCGCGATCCTTCTCGCCCTCGTGAAGGAGGTGGACGAAGGCCGATGCCGTCTGAGCGATCCGCTGCTGGTCCGGAACCGTTTCTTGAGTGCGATCGATGGAGCGCCCTACCGGTTGAGCGCCGACTCGGATGGTTATCCGCAGCTCTACAAGCTAATCGGACGCACCGCGCGCATCGGAGCGCTCGCGGAAAGCATGATCGTCTGGAGCAGCAATCTCGCGACCAACCTCTTGTTAGACTTCATCGGTGTCGAAACCGCTACCCGTCATTTGCAGCAAGCTGGCGTCACCGGTGTTTATCTGCGCCGCGGGGTCGAAGATAATCGCGCGCACGAGCGGGGAGTGAATAACGAGACGACGGCGGATGGGCTCGTGCAGCTATTCGGCGCGCTGCGGAGCAACTTTCTGAGCAAACCAATTCGCGGAGAGATCCTTCTCATCCTGCTCGGGCAGAAATTTACCTCAATGATTCCCGCAGGTCTCCCCCCGCACGCCAGTGTTGCGCATAAGACAGGCGAAATATCGACCGTCTGTCACGACGCCGGGATCGTTTACCTAC
Source organism: Chthoniobacterales bacterium (assembly GCA_046262215.1). Classification (GTDB taxonomy): domain Bacteria; phylum Verrucomicrobiota; class Verrucomicrobiia; order Chthoniobacterales; family UBA10450; genus JACCTI01. Next base: position 3,839 of record JBHENE010000072.1, read on the forward strand.
CCGAACGCGAGCCGTACATTCTCGCGATTCTGACCCAGGTTGACCCGAACAAAAACGGCCGCCGCGAGACCGTCGCGAAGATCTCGCGCGCAGTCTTCGAAGCTGTGACGGGGAAGGCGGGCGAGAAGTGAGCGAGTTCAACCTCTCAGCGGTCGACGGGCTGAAGCTCAGTGATGAGCATCGTCTGCTCTTGCGGCCCGACGAGCCGGTCGCAGATGAGAACGGAATCTCGCATCGTTTGCCGCGGTTCTTTTATTCGATCGCAAGCTGGTCAGATGCGCATCGCATGAGGCCGGCTGCACATTTCAAGCTGTCTGAGTTAATGACGGTCGACTGTCGCGAGGCTGACTCGCTCCTGAACAAGTTTCCGCATTATGTGCCGTGCGCCGTGCTTCTCCTCGCCCGCTATCTCGAGGACTTTCGCCGCGAGGTTGATGCGGTCGTTTTCATCAGCGCGAATGGCGGCTATCGGTCGCCGGCGCATCTTTGGAACGGTCGTAAAACACCGCACGCCTGGGCAACGGCGGCCGATATCTATCGCGTGGGCGACACTTATCTGAACGACGAAAGATCGATCACAAAATACGGCGAGATCGCGCGAGGCCTGGGGCCGGATCTGTTCTCTCGACCGTATTCCCTAGGCGACGATCATCTGCATATCGACCTTGGCTACGTGACAGTGACGCCGCGAGAAATCAGCGAAATTTAACGACTTCAGGGAATGAAAGACGCGAAAGGGAATCGCGGGCCAGCAACTCCGCCGCCGAAGCCGGTCATCGGCATCGAGGCGGAGTTCACGCTGTTTGTGGACGACGTGAAATGCCGGCCGGAAGAGGTTTTCGGCACGCCGCGGAATCTCATCAGCGTGCCAATGCTGCCGCGAACCGGGCGTTCGTTTCAGCTACCATCAGGGGGCGCGATTTACTTCGACACCGGCGTCATCGAAGTGGCGACGCCGATCGTGGAATTCGAGCCAGGCTGCGCGTATCGCGCGACGCGGCTGCTCTGGGAGCAGATCCGCTACGTGCGCGAAGAGCTCGATCAATGGAGCACGCGGAATCGCTGCACGTGTCGGCTGCAGGGGTTCAGCGCGCACTACAATTTCTCTTTTCCGGCGGCGCGCAGATCCAGCGCGCGCACCGCTTCGAAGCTCGGGTATCTGCTGGCGCACATCCTGCCGGCACCCGTGATGTTGCTCGCCGCGAACCGCGAGAGCACTGCAGTTGGTGTCCGACCGCGCGGCGCCCGCGTGGAGGTGACCACCGACTTTACGCCGGATGCTGCACTCATGCTCGCGACGTGCGGATTGATCACCGGTGTGGTGGATGGCGTGTCGCGGTGGCGTTCGTACGAAATCGACGAGATGGCGCGACAGGATATTCCACGCCTCGCGCCATTCCGATTACGGAAACATTCGTCGCGGCGTGGCTGGCGCGTTACGCCGTCGTCGCTCGCGCGTAACCCATTCACGTCAGACCCGAATGAGCTGATTTGGAAACTACGCGACGGGCGCACAGCAAGCCTGCGGCAAATCGCGATGGAGACGACGCATCCGTTCCGCCGACACATCCGGCGGCTGAGTGACATCGAAACGTTGCGTCACATCGATGCCGTTTTCGAAGGTGACGCGCGTTCACTACTCGATTTTCCCAAGCGGCCTAACGAGTACGACGACACGGGCCACATGATCAACTGGGACCGTCGGCGCGATCGACGGTGGCCACGCTCTGACTACGAGAATGTGATCCACCGCGTGATCACGCACGAGCCAATCCGAATCGGCAGCAGGCGGTACAAAGCGGAGCGCATGCAGGGTTGGTACGAAGTGGTCTTTCGCGAAATGAAGACCGGCGCGCGCCGCGTTTTTAATCTCGACGATCTCGTCGGGCTAACCCAGCGGAAACGCTGAGTGCGGCGCGAGTCACGGTCGCGCCAGGCGATTGTGTTCCTGCAGGCCGCGTGCAATTTCTTCGTCGGCAAAAGCAGGATGCACGAGCCCCTGAACGTCCCAGCTCCCGTAGCTCCAGGTGCAGGCCGCGCGCACGGGATGACGCGACATTGGCCGCGCGAGAAAATCGCGGAACGCCGCGTAAGTCTGGCGGCGCAGTTTCACCAGGGCCGGCGACCTCCACGGGTTCTCCTCCACCTTATCGGTGCCGGCAAAGGGAGAACGAGCGGCTGCTTTCACATCGCTGGCCGGCGCGTGGTATGTTTCGTCCGGCCACTGTCCGCCGCCGCCGATCCCGAATTCGACGAAGTCTAACGGTTTCCCTTCCGGCAGCGGGCAGCCGAGTTTCGAGAACTCGTTGATGAATTGGCCAACATTCAAAGCGACGTCCTCGGAACGCGGCGGCACGCTCAGTTTTTGATACATCGAGACACCGACGAAATCGCACGCCTGCCAGAGTTCTTTCAGCGTCTGACGGTCGTTGTTCGCCGGGATTACATCGCCAGATACCCACTGGTCATTGAAGCTCAATCCAAACAGCGCGCGCTGCAGACGAGCGCGGCGCTTCACCTCGTTGAGCAGCTTCAGCCACGATTGCGGATGCGCGAAGACGGTGCGCCCCATCTCCCCCTGGAGGGACACTTCCACCGGCCAATCCGCCGGCACCGATTACTCAAGGGCGTCGAGCACGGGCCGCACAAGTGCGTCGGCATAGCTCGTGCCGGCGAGCGGCGTCAGCGGATCAAAATCCCAGTCGTTCCGCCAATGCTCGATGGGACCGTGTGCATTCACATGAAGCAAAACGGCGATCTCCAGATGATGCTCGACGGCCTTCGCGAAAGCCGCCGCGCACCATCCTTTCAATTCCGCACGCAAAGCCGCGTCCGACGAATAGAACGTGTCGCCCGATCCCCCGTTTCGCGTTTTGCGCAGGAGTCCAAAGTTGAGCGGCTGGAACTGCGCGTTCAGCTCGCTCACCAGCGTAATGCAAAATTCCACCCGCGCTGCGCCCTGCGCCGCCGCCTTCTCCACAACCTCGCTCGCCGACTGCATCTGCCATTTCTGAAACATCGGGATCGTGGGATCGATCGGGACGGCTGAGTTACCGGCGGCTGTAAGCGCCGCGGACGGAATCAACGCAATTACGCAGAGAAGAGATTTCATCGGAACCATGGGCCGCAAACGCGGAACAGCATTAGCCCTCTCCGGCGCAAACCACGGGCCAGGCTAAGCGTCCAGCCTTTAAAGCCCCAGCATCTCGCGCACGTACTTCGCTGGCGGGCTACCAAACGACAGGACGCTGTCGTTGTATTTCTTGAGGTCGAACGAATCGCCCGCCTTTGCTTTCGCGCGCTCACGCATCTCGAGGTGCTCAGTCACGCCGATGAAGTAGGTCGACAATTGCGCGGATGAGAGACGCGCGCGTTTCCATTTCGCGACCGCTTCCCCTTCCTGCTGGAAGCCTTCCTTCATCATCAGGTCGAGCGCTTCCTGTTCGCTCATGTTCGCCGTGTGGATGCTCTGATCGAGGATAGCGTTGCAGATCACGCGCAGGCGCATCTTCAACTGCTGCATCTTCACTTCAGGTCCGCCGTATCCGGCCTCCGCCACGAACTGCTCGGCGTAAACGGCCCACCCTTCGACAAACGTCCCGCTCTGAAAAATCGCGCGCACCAGCGTCGGTCCGCGGAATTGATTCGCATGCGCGAGCTGCAGATAATGTCCAGGCATCGCTTCGTGCACGGTGAGGTCGCGCACCATGAAGTCGTTATACTCGCGGTAAAACGAATCCTTGCGGTCCTGCGGCCAATCCTTCGGCGTCGGTTCGCACGCGAAAAACGTCTTCCCATTCTTCTCCAGCGGCCCGGGTGAATCGCAATACGCGATCGCCTGGCCACGCTTGAACTCCGGCATGACGATGACATCCAGCGGCGCGTCAGGTACGGTGACGAGATTTTTCGCGCGCACGAACTCCGTCGCTTCTTTCACCACATTCTGCGCGAGCCCGACGATTGTTTCGTCGGTCGGATGTTGCTCCGCGAGCTTATCGAGGACGGCCGTCGTGACCTTCTTGCGATCATTCAGCGTCGCTTCGTCGGCATCGGGGAAATAGTTTTTGAAGAGCGGGAGCGCTGTTTCGTAGATCGCCTTCTGCGTCTGCTCGAGATCGGCGCGAGCGCGCTTCATGAGCTCTTCCATCGAGAGATCCGACGCGAGGGCGAAGCGGAGTTTCTTTCGGAAGATCTCCGGTCCAACGCGGAAATCGCCGGTCGAACGCGGCAGCAAATCTGTCTCAAGCCACTTCTTGTAATCCTCGAGCGCGGCCGCTGTTTTCTCTTGGATGGGAGCCAACCCTTTCTTCAGCTCACGCGCCTGATCGAGGAGCGGCGCTAAGCCCTCACGGACAAGCGAGATCGTGCCCTTTGCCTGCTCGATCGCGGTCTCGGTGTAAACCTTCGGCGGATTCTTCAGATTGGCTTTCGCCTGCGCAATAACGGCAGGGATTGCTTCGAGACGCTTCCTCAAATTCGGGACGCGCTGTTTCGCCGGTGCGAAATCGCGCGCGACGAGCAGATAAAGGCTGTTCGCGAGGCTTTGGTTATAAGCGAGCGGATTCCAACTGCGCTCCTTCAGCTCTTCGATGCCAAAGATCTCATTATCGATGCTGTCCTTCAGGAGCCGCACGTCGACTTTGTTGGCGTCGTTGAGCTTCGAGAGATCGTTGAACGCTTCTAGCTGCTGCCGGTACTTCTTCGCGCGTGCGAGTTCCTTACCGAGCGCCGCGTCGGAGTAGTCGGTCAGCCGATCGTCGAAGCGATGATCACCCAACTCCGTGGCGTACTCAGGATGCGTTTGAAGCAGGCCGTCGATGTACTCTTCCGCGACTTTTTGGAACTGAGCGTCTTGCGGGGCGGCGGACGCGGTGGATATCACGAGTCCGAGAAGTGCGGCGCTGAGGGCGACGGGATGTTTCATGTTTAGGTGGAGTTCGGTGCGTTGGCTGTTGCCAACGCTTTTGGAGGTGGGTCGAGACTCTGTCGAGCCGGGCTTAGCGGCGATTAGCTCACAGGCTCGACGGAGTCTCGCCCTACCGATTACTAAGTGGGCGCGCCGCCGGCGAGCAACGGCTCGGTCGCCTGCTCATCTGCTGTCTGCGACTGCAGGTACGTCTTCCCTTTATAGAACAGCGACACGACCGAGAAGATCGCTGTCGCGACGAACATCACGATCGCGAAGAACATGTAGTAGTTGAAGTCGCTCATCGTCGGAGCGCCCGTTTTCGGATCCATGATGAAGCGGTTCACCTGGGCAGTAAATTGATTGCCTAACGAAACGCAAAACAGCCACGCCGCCATCACTGCGCTCTTCATCTTGTTCGGCGCCTGGGTGTAGGAAAACTCGAGCCCGGTGATCGACACCATCGCTTCGCCGAGCGTCAGGATAACATAGGCCAGGAACTGCCACCAAACCGTCGGCCGCCCCCCCGCGTCGATCAGATGCTGGATGTACGCGATGACCAGATAACTGCACGCAGTAAGGCCGAGACCGATGCCGATTCGGCGGAGCGGCGTCGGCTCGAAGAACTTACCCATCAACGGATAGAGCCCGTAATTCACAATCGGGATGAAGAGCAGGATGAAGATCGGGTTCGCCGTCTGCACCTGTTCCGGCAGCAATTGCAGACCGAAGAAGCTCAGGTCCATCTTGCGGCATTGTAGCGTCCAGGCGCCTCCGCTGGATTGATCCCAAAGCGACCAGAAGATCGCGACGAAGATGTAAACGATCGAAAGCCTCCCGAGTGCTCCGAGCCCTTCTTTGCTGAAGAACTGCTTTACGAAGCCGAGCCCGGCGGGCGGG
>JBHENE010000073.1:0-4277 GCA_046262215.1 Chthoniobacterales bacterium
GGGATGGGCGACGATGGGCACACTGCGTCGCTCTTCCCGGGCACGACCGCGCTCGAGGAACGCACTCGGCGCGTCGTCGCGAACTTTGTGCCAAAGTTCGACAGCTGGCGCATCACTTTCACTTTCCCCCTGATCGAACAGGCGCGGCGTGTCTGTTTTCTGGTCGATGGGAGCAAGCATCCCGAGCTGATCGAGCGCGTGCTAGCTGGCGATCTGGAGTTTCCTTCAGCGCGCGTCACCCACGGAAGTAATCCGGTGACGTGGATCATCGGCACGTGACGCAAAGGCCGGTGCTTGGCACAGAGGCGGCTACAATTCGTTCTGGCGGAATCAATTTATCATGAAGCTAAACACCATCATCGTGACCGGCTCGGCTGGTCTGATCGGCTCCGAGACCGTGAAGCATTTCGCGAAGGAAGGGCGGCACATCGTCGGTATCGACAATGACATGCGGAGCCGGTTCTTCGGGGCGGAGGCTTCGACGCGCAGCACGCGCGATCAATTGCTCGAAACGATCGGCGACTACGAACACCACGATATCGACATCCGCGATGCGAACGCGGTGACCGGCGTCTTCAAGCAGCACGCCGGGAAGATCGCGGCGGTGGTGCACACGGCGGCGCAACCGTCGCATGATTGGGCAGCGCGCGATCCGCAGATGGACTTCACCGTCAACGCGAACGGGACGCTGAACCTGCTGGAAGCGACTCGCCAGGTGTGTCCGGAAGCGCCGTTTGTTTTCACGTCGACGAATAAGGTCTACGGCGACACGCCAAATCGTCTGCCGCTGCAGGAGCTTGCGATGCGTTGGGAAATTCAGCCGGGCCACGAGTACGAGCTCGGCATCTCAGAAACGATGAGCATCGACCACACGAAGCACTCGCTCTTCGGCGCGTCGAAGGTCGCGGCGGATGTGTTGGTGCAGGAATACGGCCGCTACTTCGGCATGCCGACGGCGTGTTTCCGCGGCGGCTGCTTAACGGGGCCGGCGCACGCGGGGACGGAGCTGCACGGATTTCTCTCCTACCTGATGAAGTGCACCGTGACGGGGCGGCCGTATCGCGTCTTCGGTTACAACGGAAAGCAAGTGCGTGATAACATTCACAGCTTCGATCTCGTCGAAGCGTTCGCGGCATTCATCGATGCGCCTCGATCAGGCGAAGTCTATAACCTCGGCGGCAGTCGCCATAGCAACTGCTCGATGCGGGAAGCGATCCAGCTCTGCGAAGAGATCAGCGGACGGAAGCTGACGTGGGAATACGTCGAGGATAACCGCATCGGCGATCACATCTGGTGGATCAGCGATGTGCGGCAATTCCAGGAGCATTATCCCGCGTGGAAGTTCCGTTACGGGCTGCGTGAGATCCTTGGTGAGATCCACGAAGCCGTCGTTGCGACTGAAGCGGTCGCATAGCCCTCAGCGGCCTAGTACTGCTCGCCGTCGTCGTTCGCTCCGGGCTTGATACGATCTTCGATGCCGTAGACATGGAACATCACAGCGGCCCAGTAGACCGGCAGCAACAGGATCCCGAACCCGGCGGTGCCGGTAGCAATCAACAGCGCGATCGCCACGGCCATCGGAGTTCCGACAAACACGAGCAGCATACCCATCACGCGGTGCCCTTTGTAGATATGGCCGAGCCCCGGGACGACGCTCAGGAGAACGGCCATCGCATCGCTCGCTTTACCTTCCGCGGACTCGAGCTTGCCCATTGAGGCGGGATCCACCGGTGCGGTTTCAGGGACGTTAGAAGGGGCGTCGGTGTATTCCACAGTGATTCTCCTCGGTTGAAAGTCGTTTCTGCCCGACTCGGCCAACGTTCCAAGCGGCGCCGACGTCGTCAAGCAAAGTCGCGCCTTGCTGAAACCATCGGCACCTGTCTCACACAAGACATGAGCGGGTTAGACTTGCAGCCGCCGAGTTGCGCCTGTCTTACTGATGCGATGCCCACGTTGTCGGACATCGTTCGCTACACAGATGAATACCTGCGGGTCGCTGAATGCGGCGACTGGTCGAATGCGCTGAACGGATTGCAGGTGGAGAACTCCGGCCGCGTGACGAAAATCGGCGCGGCAGTTGATGCTTCGACGCGCGCGTTGACGGCGGCGGCCGCAAGTGGCATCGATCTCCTGCTCGTACACCACGGGCTTTTCTGGCCGGGATTGCAGCCCATAACGGCGAGCTTCCATCGCCAGCTTCGGCTGCTCTTCGAGCGCGACATTGCGCTCTACAGCGCGCATCTCCCGCTCGATGCCCATTCGGTCGTCGGCAATAACGCGCAGCTCGCCAGTGCCATTGGCATTTCGGAGACAACACCTTTCTTTGAGGCGAAAGGACAGCTCATCGGTCTCGTGGCGGAAACGGCGATGCCGCGCGACGAACTTCAGCGGCGGCTGGAGCACTCGTTAGGCGGCAAGGTGCGAATGTTTGCCCATGGACCAGCGGAAACGCAGCGCATCGGAATCGTGACCGGCGGCGCGGGTGGCGAGATGTATGCGGTCGCCAAAGCTCGTATCGACACGTTCATCACCGGCGAAGCACCACACTCGGCGGCGATCGCCGCGGAGGAGCTCGGAATGAATCTTCTGCTCGGCGGGCACTACGCGACAGAGACGTTCGGCGTGAAAGCATTGGCGGCGCACCTCGCGCAGCGTTTCGAGCTGCCGTGGGAATTCATCGATGCTCCGACGGGACTCTGACGAATCATGGATTCGCTGGTGCTCTTTTTGATCGTCGCTGGCTGCGGCGTTCTCGTGTTGCCGCTCGCGTTACACGTATGGCATCTGCGGAATGCGCGCCGGCTGCGCGAGCAGCTCGAAATTTTGGCGCGTCGCGTCGCAAAGCTGGAGGGCACGACAGGGACGCAGAGCGTGGTAGCTGAACCGGCTCCGGCATCGACGCGGGCTCCAGTCGCGCCCGCGCCGCCCGTGCCGCCGACGATCGCAGCGGGATCGATTGCGCCTCCGCCCGCTGTCGTGGCAAAGGAGCGTTCGAGTCTCGAAAACGTGATCGGCGTGAAGTTGTTCGCGTGGATGGGAGGGCTTGCGCTTTTCGTCGGCGTCGTGCTCGCCGTGAGCTACGCCTTTGAGAACAACCTGCTCACTCCAGCCCTGCGCGTGACAGCCGGCGGGTTGGTCGGCGTCGCGCTGGTGGTCGGCGGATTGATCGCGGCGCGCCGTGATTTCCGAGCACCGGCGTTCAGCATGTGCGCGACGGGCGTGCTCGTGCTCTACGGTGACATTTACGCGGCGCACGCGTTCTACAATCTCCTGCCGCTCTGGCTCGCCTCGGTGCTCATGTCAGCTGTCTCGGTGGCGGCATTCTTCCTCGCCCTGCGACTCGATGCGCAGGTGATCGTGGTGCTCGGAATGCTAGGCGGATTTTTGACGCCGACGCTTCTCTGGACAGGCGCGAATCGACCATTGCAGTTGTTCGGTTACGCAGCGCTGCTGAACGTCGGCGTCGCGGCGGTCGCGATCCGGAAGCGGTGGAACTCGCTCGTGCTGCTCGCGGCGCTCGGGACTGTCGTGACGGAATTCGCGTGGCTGGCGCAGTTTTACGATGCCGGCGCGGCGAGCACCGCACCCTTCGTGTTTCTCTTCTTCGGCTTGGAGTTTCTGCTCATCTGCTTCGCGCGACAGCGGCTCGAGCCGTCCGAAAACTGGAGCACGTTTGCGGCTGGCGCTGCACTAAACGCAGGCATTCTCGCGGCGTTCTCCTTTGTCTATTCCGGTGACGCTCGGATCCACTCCGCCGGCTTCGTCTTCCCATTTATCTTCCTCTGCGCCGCGGGCGTGATCGCGCTGGCGATCGGGCGCCAGTTCGCACGCGGAGGAATGCCGCGCGACTGGCTTACCGCAGTTGCGCTGGCCTTCACGTGGGCGGTTGAATGGGCCTGGCTCGAGGAACATCTCGCTCCAGGCTCCGCCTTCGCACCACTGCTGTGGTATGCCGCGATTTTCGCTCTCTTCCTCGCGTATCCGTACTTCGCTGGACCCGGCGCGAAATGGCCATGGACGATCTCGTCGGCAGCCGGCGTGCTGCAATTCTGGCTCGCGTATCGCGTTGTCGCGGCGGCTTACCGGACGCACGCGATTGGTCTGTTGCCATTTGCGTTTGCACTGCCGTTTGCGGCCGGCGTTTGGTTTCTGGTGCGGCATCGTGACGTGCGGCTCCATTCCTCCGACAGCCGGATCGCGAGCCAAGCTGGCGCGGCGCTTGTCTTCATCAGCCTCGTCTTTCCGGTGCAGTTCCGCGGCGAGTGGATCACGGTCGG
>JBHENE010000074.1:0-5151 GCA_046262215.1 Chthoniobacterales bacterium
GGGTTGGGACTGGGTTTGGCAGCGTCCGCAACAATTCCACTCACGGCTCTCGAAACGGCACCCGGTACTGTTCGTCGAAGGCCCGCTCGTTTCCGACCAGATCACCGCGTCCCGTATCCGGCTGCGCGAAGTGTCCGACTACCCCAACGTCGTGGTTCTTCAGATGGAGCTGCCGGCCTCCCGCTTTTGGACGGAACATGCCTGGGTTGATGCGGAACGCCGCCGACTCCTCCAGTCCGTTTTGGATGGTCCGCTAGGGCGCTCGTTTGAAAATCCGGTGCAGTGGTTCTACGACCCGATGGCAGTCACAGCCTTCCTCGGGCATATGGATGAGTCGGCTGTTGTCTACGACTGCATGGACGAACTTTCGCAGTTCGCAGCTGCGCCTCCCGAGTTGGTGCGTCGCGAGCGTGAGCTGTTGAATGCGGCGGATGTCGTATTCGCGGGCGGTCCAAAGATGGCGAAATCGAAGAAGCGCCTGAATTCGAACTGCTACTCATTCGGGTGTGGCGTCGACATCAAACACTTCGGCAAGGCGCGACACGCTGCCACGAAGATCCCGGCAGATGTGGCGGAATTTACGGGCCCGGTGCTCGGATACGTCGGTGTGGTCGATGAGCGGCTCGATTATGAACTGCTCGGCAAGCTCGCTGACCACAATGCGGCGTGGAACATCGCTGTCGTCGGTCCGCACACGAAGGTCGATCCCGCTCATTTCCCGAAACGCGCCAATCTCCACTTCCTCGGCGGACGCGACTATTCGCGGCTCCCCGCTTACGCGAAAGCGTTCGACGTTTGCATGATGCCATTCGCGAAGAACGAAGCGACCGAGTTCATCAACCCGACGAAAGCGCTCGAGTATATGGCGACCGGGACGCCGATTGTGTCGACCGACATCGAAGATGTTGTGCTGCAATTTAGCGACATCGTTAGCATCGCGACGAACCACGACGAGTTCATTGCGGCATGCGACGCCAGCATCGTTGAGCCACGCGCCCGGCAGATCGAGGCGGGCTTGAAGATGGCGAAAAATAATTCGTGGGAATCGATCGTCGCACAGCTGGAGAAACATGTAGCGGACGTTCTCAGGATGAAAGAACCGGTGGCGAGCAGCAGCGCCGCTTAAGGATTAGCGGGCGGCAGCTGGCGGGATCCTCGTTAGGGAAAACGAGGGACGTCATCCAACGGCAGTATCGAATGACGGACACGAAATCGAGTAAGCGCCTTCAGGTTTGGGGCGGCGTCGAGCCGACCATCAACCGCATCGGCGACGGTTTTTCCCGGCAATTCGATCGTAACGGTCACCGTGAACGGCTAAGCGACCTTAATGAGTTCGCCCGGATCGGATTGCGCACTTTGCGCTTTCCGATCCTGTGGGAGGAAGTGGCGCCGAACGCGCCGGACGATTTTCATTGGACGAAAATCGACGCGGCCGTCCAGCGTCTAGAAGATCTCGGCATCAGACCTATCGCGGGTCTTCTGCACCACGGCAGCGGTCCGCGACACACGAGTCTCGTCGACCCCCAATTTCCGCAGAAGTTAGCCGCATTCGCTCGGGCCGTGGCAGAGCGCTATCCATCAATTGATGCGTACACACCGGTAAACGAGCCGCTTACGACCGCGCGATTTAGCGGGATGTATGGGCTCTGGTATCCGCACGGTCGAGATGAGGCGACGTTCGCGCGCTGCCTGATGAATCAATGCTGGGGCACGGTGCTGGCCATGCGTGCCATTCGCGAGGTGAACCCGCGCGCGCAACTCGTGCAAACGGACGATCTCGGCAAAACCTACAGCACTCCGCAGCTTCAATATCAGGCCGACTTCGAAAACGATCGCCGCTGGGTCACGTGGGATTTGCTCACAGGAAAGCTCGGGCCAGATACCACGATGTGGTCCGCGCTTCGCGCCGCAGGCATTGCCGAGAGCGAGCTTGCTGCGTTCCAAAAAACGCCCTGCCCGCCGGACATCGTCGGGATCAACCACTACATCACGAGCGAGCGTCTTCTCGACGGTAACGTCGCGGCCCATCCGCCCGAAACTCACGGCGGCAATGGCCGTGGCGATCGCTACGCGGACGTCGCCGCGGTTCGTTCCCGCGCTGAGGAAATCCTCGGGGCTGAGGGTGTCCTCCGCGAAGCGTGGGGCCGATATGGTTTGCCGCTCGCGGTCACGGAGGCCCATCTCGGCTGCACCCGCGAAGAGCAATTGCGCTGGTTCATGGAAGTGTGGCGCGGCGCCGGGAAACTGCGCGGTGAAGGCGTCGACATCCACGCCGTCACCGTTTGGTCGCTGCTCGGAGCGTTTGACTGGAATAGTCTCCTTACGCGCGAAGACGGTTCCTACGAATCGGGCGCATATGATCTCCGCGGCGGGAAGCTTCGGCCGACCGCGATCGCCCACATGATCGAAGAATTGGCGCACGGGCGAGATTTCGATCACCCCACTCTCCAGACAAATGGCTGGTGGCGCCGGCGCGTTCGCCTGCTCCACGCTGCAGTGTCGCCTGCTGTCGAACTGCCCGAGCCGCTGACGCTAGCAAATCGCCTGGTTGGTGCGCCGATCATGATCACGGGCGCGACTGGTCGTGTGGCGCAAGGTTTTATCCGAGCAGCCGAGCTGCGCGGCTTGCCGTATCACTTGTTCTCGCATCGCGATTTAGATATCACCGACGAAGCTGCCGTAGCTCACGCGGTCGACTCCGTCCTACCCTGGGCAGTCATCAACTGCGCCGGGTTTTCGCGTGTCGACGACGCGGAACTTGACGAAGAGAGCTGTCGCCGAGCGAATGTTGATGGCGCGGTTACGCTCGCCTCAATATGTGCGCGCTCGAGCACGCCGCTCGTTACTTTCTCGTCGGATCATGTGTTCAACGGAGACAAGGGCGAGCCGTACGTTGAGACCGACGAACCGCACCCGGTGAACGTGTATGGCGAAAGCAAAGTGGTCGCGGAAGGCCGGGTGCTTTCCGCGTTCGCCAAAGCGTTGATCATTCGTCCGGGCAAGATGTTCGCGCCGTTCGAAGATTACGATTTCCTTCGCCACAGCCTGCGCGCGATTGCCCGCGGCGAATCTGTTCGCGCCGAGAACGATGTTCTGCTTTCGGGCACCTACCTGCCGGACCTCGTCCACGCGACGCTCGACTTGCTCGTCGATGGAGAAACCGGCGTGTGGCATCTCGCGAACAGCGGCGCTGTTACGCCCGAGCAGTTCCTCATCGCAGCCGCCGACGTTGCGCAACTCGACGCGCGCCGCGTTGAAGGTGTGCCGCTTTGGAAGCTCGATCGTCCCGCGCCACGCGCCCAGTACCGGGCGCTCGGAAGTGAACGAGGCCAGCTCTTGCCGCCGTTGCACGATGCGATCGAGCGGTATTGTCGCGAATCGCCTCTGGCGCTCGACGGTCCAGTGGTGCTCGCAGCGACTTCGTAGCCGCCGTCGCACATCCGCGGCGCGGCAGCGGGACGTTTCACCGACGTGACGAACGACAACGGTAACGCTCGGTCACAGGGCGCCGAGGTCATCGACGGCGGCGTTCGCTATCGCACCTGGTGTAAGCACAAAGCCGTCGACGCGCTTGTCGTTGAGCCTGCGGGTAAAATCATCCGCACTGTCCGCCTCTCGCCGGAAGGCGACGGTTACTTCAGCGGTAATGATGCTGCAGGAACCGCCGGGGACCTTTACCAATATCGTTTCGGCGACAGCCAAGGGTGGCCTGATCCGGCATCGCGCTTCCAACCTCTCGGTGTTCATGGCCCATCGATGGTGGTGGACGCGAGCCGTTACCAATGGAGTGACGCATCGTGGGCATCGCCGCCGTATCAGGAGCTCATCATTTACGAGCTGCACGTCGGGACGTTCACACCAGAGGGCACCTATCGGAGCACAATGACGCGGCTCGACCATCTCGTCTCGGTCGGCGTCACGGCGATTGAGCTGATGCCGCTTGGCGATTTTCCCGGAGATCGGAACTGGGGTTACGACGGCGTGATGCCGTACGCGCCGTCGCGAGCTTATGGGCAGCCGGACGATCTGCGCGCGCTGATCGACGCGGCGCACGCACATGGCCTGGCCGTGATCCTCGACGTCGTCTACAACCATCTCGGACCGGACGGGAACTACACGGGGGTTTACCACGACGGATATACGAATCCGAAGCTGCACACGCCTTGGGGCGCAGCGTTGAATTACGCTGCTGCACCAGTGCGGGCCTTCTTCACGGAGAACGCGCCGTATTGGATACGCGAGTTTCACATCGACGGCTTCCGCCTCGATGCGACGCACGAAATTGTTGATGATTCTTCGCGGCATGTGCTCGCGGAAATCAGCAACATAATCCATTCGTTAGGCGGGTTCGTTGTCGCCGAGGACGAGCGAAACGCGCCGGAAATGCTGCGACCAACAGATCGTGGTGGCCTCGGGCTGGACGGTTGTTGGGCGGACGATTTTCACCACGCGGTCAGCGTGACGTTGACGCATAATCAGGAAGGCTACTACGCGAACTACCGGGGCGGAGCGCACGAAATCGTCGAGACCTTGACCCACGGCTGGCTCTATCGCGGCCAGATGCAGCCGGCTTCAGGCACCGCGCGTGGCGCCGATCCAGTCGAGGCGCGGACCGAGCAATTCGTCTACTGCATCTCGAATCACGATCAGGTCGGCAATCGGGCGTTCGGCGAGCGGCTCGGCCATGTCACGTCTCCGGCTGCTTACCGCGCAGCCTCAGCGTTCCTCTGCCTCGTGCCGCAAACGCCGATGCTCTTTATGGGCCAGGAGTGGAACGCAGCGACGCCGTTCCAGTTTTTCACGCATCATAACGAGGAGCTAGGTCACCTCGTCACGCAAGGCCGCCGCCGTGAGTTCAGCAATTTCGTCGCCTTCCGCGATCCGGAGATTCTCGCTACGGTCCCCGATCCGCAGGCTGAGGAAACTTTCACTGCGTCGAAGCTGCGCTGGGCAGAACTGCGCGAGGAGAAACACGCGCAGACGCTGCTCATGTATCAGGAGTTTCTCGGCCTGCGCCGCATGCATCCCGCTTTGCAGAATCGCGCGCGTGACAACTGGCTCGCGACGGAAGTCGAAACCGGAATCATCGCGCTCTTCTACGGACCACCGGGCCGGTACGACGCGGTCGTGCTCGTTGATCTCACCGGCGGG
>JBHENE010000075.1:0-23448 GCA_046262215.1 Chthoniobacterales bacterium
TGGTCTAGGCCTGGCGATTTCGAAACGCGTCGTCGATTTACACGGCGGTACGATCACGGCAGAAAGCGCTGGCGTCGGACGCGGTGCGACATTCACTGTCGCGCTAGCTTCGATGGAAACATCGTTGCTCGAAGGTCCCACTATTTACCTCGTGCCCGACCATCAGACTGCGGCCACAGCAGACATCCTTCTGGTGGAGGACCACGAAGATACCGCCCGCGTGCTTCGCCGTATTCTCGAACAGGCAGGTTACAAGGTCGCGCATGCCGGCAGTGTCGCTGCGGCGCGGGCGGCTGCGAGGGAGCGCCGCTTCGACGTTGTGATCAGCGATGTCGGTCTACCGGACGGGACCGGCCTCGAGTTGATGAAGTCGCTCCGGGAAGAGCACCGCCTCACTGGCATCGCGCTCAGCGGATTCGGCACCGACGATGATCTCGCAGCGAGCGCTGCCGCCGGTTTTGCGGAGCATTTAACCAAGCCGGTCGATTGGCCGCAGCTGCGGAGTGCGATCGAGCGGCTCCTCGCCACGCGGCCGACGAAAACACCCGCGACTTGATCGCGCGTCACGCGCCCAATCGCTGTGCAGAAACCCTGCGATTTCTTTTCGCGCGCGTTATAGTGTCGCCGGACATTTGATCGCTGAACTGGCGACGCATTCAAACAGAGACATCACATGAAAAAGTTTTTTGGCTTCGGCTCATCGACGCCTCCGCCTCCTTCACCGCCCAGTAAACCGCCGACCGCGCCCGCTAAGCCGACAACGCCCGCTCCCGCGGCTGCCAAGTCACCCGCACCAGCGGAAAGCAGCAAGCCAGCGGCGGCGAGCAGCGCACCTGGCATTGTCGGTAAGTGGCGGGAGCCGGGCAGCAGCGACACGACCGAGTTCCACGCTGACGGCAGTGTCACGGAAAAGACCGGCAGCGGCGACACGATCCGCGGCCGGTATTCCATCCGCGACAAACATTTGAAGATCGACCTCGAGGGAGTGGCCGACCAGTTATCGTTCCCCGTCGCAATCGGATCGGACGAGCTGGAGATGACCGACACCGACGGTAAGATCACGTACTACGAGCGCGTCTCGTAATCACGGCAGATGAGAGCCCATTCGCTCAAGATCCGCGTCGTCTACGCGATCATAGCTTTAGCCGCAGCGGCCGCGTTCTCGAGTCTGCGCGCGTCGGACGAACGTCCCTACCTCGGCGAATGGTCAAACGGCCGGGGCGAAACTCTGAAGGTGACGTCGAGCACGCTGCAGTTCGGCAGCGATAAACCGGTCGCGTACCGCGACGTTACACGGGCGACCGATGGCTCAGATTTCGAGCTGCAGATCACCGCTTCGGGCCAGGTGAATGCGTTTCCAGGCAAGACCCTCGGCCTTCACTGTGAAAGCGACACAATGAAGATGACCGGCTACGCCTCGCACGCGGCCTACATGCAAGGCGGCGAGGTGCAGATGGAAGTGGCCTGGGATCGCGACAGCGACGAGGACGAGCACTCCGACTAACTGCGGATAGCTACTCGGAAGCGATCGGCATGATGCCGTCTCGGCGCGCTTCGTTGATGTCGGTTATTTGATACTCAGCGTTGTTCTGATCGTCGAACTTCCCGCGATCGTTGTTCAGGTTGTGCGTACCCTCCGTCACCGCCGCTTCGAAGGTGCGCCACGGTGCGCTCTCTCGAGTCTTTTTGTCGAGGGTCGCTTTCAAGCTGCGCAACGGCGCGATCGTTTTCACCTGCTCTTCGCTTTCCGAGACTCCGGCGCCGATCATTGTGGTCTCGATCGCAATCCGATCGTCGCCTTTGCCTGAAACATAAACGCCCATGTACATGTGACCCGGCACGGTCACTAGAAACGTGCGCATCCCCAGCTTCCGCAGAATGGAGGCAAAGAGCACACTTCCGTCGACGCAGTTTGCCTGCTCGTTCTGGAGCGATTCTTCAATGAAGCGGACGTATTGGTGATAGACGGTTTGCGTGCCGCCGGGCGTTGTCGTGACGCTGCTGTAATGGATCCCGCGCGCTTGGAGCGCCGCCCAAATCGCGAACACCTCGCGCAGCACATCATCGGAGCTGCCTTGATAAGCTGCGAAATGGTTAACGAGCTTGGTGGCGAGTGCTTCCTTCAGAATCTTGTCCACGACGGAGCTGCCTTCGTTCACATAAGCGGCGAACATCCAGCCCATGTCGGTGGAGCCGTCATCCTCGGCCGCGTCGCTGGTAGTTTCTTCTTCCGAAGCGCTTTCCTCGGATACGACAGTCTCGTCACCGGCCGCTTGCGCCACCGCCTCACCTAACCCGGATTTCGATCTGGTCGGCGGCTTCTTCCCGCTCTCCTTGTCGGTGTCATCGGCCTCTTCTCCTTCTTCGTCACCGTCGGCGGCAATGGTTTCTTCAGAAGCGGCCACCCCGTAAGGGCAGTCATTGATCGAGTGCACTGTAATCGTCTCGTGTTGTTCGCCGACAGATTTTCCATCGACCTCGAGCTCGAAGGTCACGTTCAACGGCACCTGCTGGTGTGTCTTACGTAGCTGATCGAACTTATAGTTAACCGGTGGCGCGACGTAATACTCCGTGCCCGCCTTTTCCAGCTCGCCCGACCAGGAGCTAGTGTTCATCGCCCAATTTTCCCGCAATGTGACTCGGACTTTCGCGTGCGGTTTCGGCAACGTCACGCCGACGCCGACCGCGCCATAAGGATCGCCTAACAAATCGGGATCCTGCTTTTCATCTTTATCCGGCCGTTGCGACGCGGTCGCGATAATGAGGGACGGGAATAGCTGTGCGTCCATGTTAGAGCTAGGCGACCACTTAAGCTCCAAAGCTGGCGTGGCCGAAGGAGCGGGCGAGGCGTTCCCTTCCTTCTTTTGCGCGGCTATAGAATTGGGGCCGATCGACAGGCTAACTAGCAACGCGCCGAGAACGAGGCCGACGGAATTTTTCATCGGCGGCGAGGGTAAGGAGTAGCTCTGGCAGCGTCAATCACCACCAGCAGCGCGCGCATCCTAGCTTAAACCCGGCAAAGTGCGCCACCGGGGGAGCAGAAAAGATAGCCTGCAGCGCGATTCACCGTTGACACTCACTCACCAAAACCAATAGCAACATCCGCATGAAGCGACTGCTCCCCCTCCTCTCCACGCTGCTGTTAGCTACCAACCTCCTCGCGCAAACTACCGCCGCGACGCCTGATGATGCCGCGAGCCCTGCTGATGCCGCCGGCGGTGCCGCCGCTGGTCTCGCTGCCCTCGGCTGCGGACTTGTGCCGTGCATCATCTGGTTCGCCATCATCATCGGCCTTGCGATGTATGTTTATAAAGACGCGAAGAAGCGTGGCATGGACAACGCCGTCCTTCTCACCATTGTCACCGTTGTCACGGGCCCGCTCGGTCTCATTATCTATCTGATGATGCGTCCGAAAAACGTGCCGCCGACGTCGGGAATGTAATTTAGCCGCCCGCAGGCAGCGCGAAATGCCCGCACGCCCGCCGTCTCTCACCGGACAACGGACGTTCATCAAATTAGTCGCCGCAGTGGTCTTAACCGCTGCGGCGATTTTTGATTGGGGGCGAGCGCCCGAACGCCAGACCTCCGTCCATTTGTATGAATGGATCGTCATTGCTCCCTATCGCGCGGTCGTGCGCCCGATCGCCTCGCTCTTCGTGCACTGCCGCTATTCGCCGACCTGCTCGCAATATTCGCTCGAAGCAGTGCGCGCCTACGGCCTCCCTGTTGGCGTGTGGATGACAACGAAACGGCTTTTTCGTTGTATGCCATGGGTCCCACAGGGCACCCCGGATCCAGTGCCTCCGCCACCGAAACGCGCCTGAGCTAACGCGTCGCGTCGCTGGCCTACGTGCAACTGCTGCGCACCCGCGCGATGCTCACGACGTGACCGCCGGCCTCGCTTGGACAGACCTGCTCGCGGGCGACGAGCCGATCCTCGCGCTCGCGCCGATGCAGGACGTGACGGACCGCGCCTTCATGTCGTTGATCCATCGCTACGGCGGCGCGGACGTTTACTTCACCGAATACTTTCGCGTCCTACCGCAGTCGCGCCTCGACCCGCACATCCTCTCCTCGATCACGCGCAATCCGACCGGTCGTCCCGTCATCGCACAGATGATCGGCAATGATATCGCAGCGCTCGTACGGACAGCGCGTGAACTCCAGCAGCATCCAGTCGCCGCCATCGATCTGAATCTCGGGTGCCCGGTCCCGATCGTTTATCGCAAGTGCGCAGGCGGCGGCTTGCTGCGCGAGCCGCAACGCATCGATCACATCCTCGGCGCATTACGTGAGGCGGTAGAGATTCCCTTCACGGTCAAGACGCGTATCGGCTTCGACGACACGGCGGTATTCGATGAGCTTCTTCCGATTTTCGCACGGCATTCGCTCGACCTCGTCACGGTCCATGCGCGCACCGTCAAAGAAATGTATCGCAGCGCGCCGCGGTATGAATTCATCGCTCGCGCCGTTGAACTGCTGCCGTGCCCGGTTCTCGCAAACGGCAACATCTACTCTGCCGACAAAGCGGCCGAAGTGCTGACGTTAACCGGCGCAGGCGGGCTCATGATCGGTCGCGGGGTGATCCGCAATCCATGGCTGTTTCGCCAGATCCGCGAGCAGCGTCGCGGCGAGCCAGTCTTCCAACCGAGTGGATGCGACGTCCTCAGCTACGTCCGCGACCTTTTCGAAACGGTCGGCACCCGCGGCGCCTCCGAGTCAGCGCAGGTGCAGCACATGAAGAAGTATCTGAACTTCATCGGTCTCGGAGTTGAGCCGACCGGCGAGTTTCTGCACCGCATCCGGCGGGTCAACACTGAAGCGGATTTCTTCGCCACGTGCGCTGATTTTCTCGATCACGACGAACAGATGCCGCTCGAGCCATTCGCGATTCCATTAAAGGAGCGCGATGTGATGGCCGGCGAGACTCGTTAGGTAGCGAACCGTCAACTGCGCCGCAGCAGATGGCTGCGGACGTTGCGAGCATTCGGCAGCATCGACATGTCGAAGATCAATTTTGTAGCATCAGGAATTGGACGCGTTCAGCTACTTATCCGTCCTGCTCTCGATCGTTCTCGGGCTTGCGTTAACGCAAATTCTGCAGGGGTTTCGCGGGCGCATGTTGTCGCACGCGCGCGTCCGGCTTTACTGGCCGACTCAGCTCTGGGCAACGATCGTGTTGCTCGTGTGCGCGCAGACGTGGTGGGCGATGTTCGACCTGCGCAATCGCACCGCGTGGCAGTTCGATGACTTCATGGTGCTGCTCACGCAGACGACCTTGACCTACCTGCTCGCAGGGCTCGTTTTCCCCGACTTCCCGGACGAGAAAAAGGTCGATCTGCGTGAGCACTATTTTACGCAGCGGCGTCGCTTCTTCACCCTGCTCCTGGCGGCTTCGCTAATCAGCGTCGCGCGTGATCTCGTCTTGAACCACACGCTGCCCGAGCGCACGAACCTGCTGTTCCACTTCGTCTACATCGCCGTAGCCATCGTCGGCTTGGCAACAGCTCGCGAGTGGTTGCACAAGGCGATTGCGGTGGTCACGGTTGCGACTGTCGTTCTTTACATCAGCATGCTGTTCGCGCGTTTACCGAGCGCATGAAAGTATGGACCTTCTTGACTGGTCCCTGACCCTGGCAGCGGCGCTGCACATCGTGGAGGGATTCGTCTGGCCCGGCGGGTTCAATCGTGGTGGCGCGCCTACCAGCCAAGCACCGCGCGCGAGGTTTCCGATCGCTACCTTTTCGGCATCAACGCGCTGCTCATCGCGGTCAGTGTTGTTATTGCCATCGCCGTCCGTTATCCACGCGGAAACGGCGTTGCTGCCTGGCTGAGACTGGCGGCGCTGCTGTTCTCAACGCCATCTTTCACCTGATCGGCGGGTTCGCCACGAAGCGTTATTCCGCGGGCATAATCACCGGTCTTCTGCTTTGCATGCCCCTGGCGGTGCTCGGCTACCTGCACTTCGCGCGCAGCGGTCGGGCGTCAGTAGGAACAGCGGTCTCCGTGGCGGCCATCGGCGGCTCCTACCATTTCATCGCCTTTGCAAATCATCGCCGCCGCGGACGCGCTCGCAGCACGCGAAACGTATGATCCATATGAGACTGACTCGATGCATCGTTAGCGCGCTGGCAAGCGCGCTGCTCGTCACAACCGCCGCCAACGCCGAGAAAACAGCGCTAGTCGGCGGCACGGTCATCAACCCGGCCGATGGGAAGATCATCGAAAACGCCATCATCACGATGGACGGCGACACCATTCAATCTGTCGCGGCCAGCAACGGCAAAGATCTTCCGCCGCGCTCAGAGTCAATCGATTGTCAGGGCAAATTCGTTCTGCCCGGCTACATCGATACGCACGTCCATTTCTTTCAGTCGGCGGATCTCTTCACGCGCCCCGACGTGGTCGACCTGACAAAGGTGCGCCCTTACAAAGACGAGCTCGCATGGGTCAAATCGCACGTCGAGGACACCTTCGAGCGCTACCTCCAATGCGGCATCACCAGCGTCGTCGATGTCGGCGGCCCGATGTGGAATTTCGAGGTGCGGAAACGCGCCGCCGCGAGTGAGAAAGCGCCGCGCGTGGCAGTCGCCGGCCCGCTCATTTCCAGTGTCGCGCGGCCGCAGCTGGACCTTGGCGATCCGCCCATCGTGAAGATCGACACGCCGGAGCAGGCGCGCGCGTTTGTGAAGAAGCTGGCCGCGAAAGAACCCGACTACGTGAAGATCTGGTACGTTGTCAGCCCCGATAGTCCGGTCGAAAAGTTTCGGCCGATCGTGCACGCCACGATCGAGGAAAGCCACGCGCGAAAGTTGCGCGTCGCGGTTCATGCGACGGAGCTTGAAGCCGCGCGGGCGTCGGTTGAAGAAGGCGCCGACCTGCTCGTTCATAGCGTAACCGACAAGCTCGTCGACGACGCATTCGTTCAGCTCATGAAGGAACGCGGCACCGTGCTCACGCCGACCCTCGTCGTCTTCGAGCGCTACGGCCGCACCTTCGCGAACAAGCTGGAACTCACGCCCGAGGAGAAAGCGTGGGGCAACCCGGAAGTGATCGCGACGTTAGACGTGACGAAGTTGGCCGCCGACAAAGTGCCGCTGCGAATCTCAGACGCGCTCGCCAAACCTGACGCAGTGGTCGATCGCATCCGGCAGACATACGACATCGCGCTCAAAAATTTGAAGACGTTGCACGACGCGGGCATCACCATTGCGACCGGCACTGACGCGGGGAACATCGGCACTATCCACGGCCCGGCGATCTTCCGTGAGTTTCAGCTCATGCGCGAAGCGGGCCTTACCCCGATGCAAATCCTCGCCTGCACCACGGCGAACGCCGCGAAAGTCTTCGGCGGCGAGACCGGACCGAAGCTCGGCGCAATTGCGCCTGGAAAGCTCGCCGATTTCGTCGTGCTCAACTCGAACCCACTCGACGACATCGCGCACGCCTCGGACCTGCAAGCAGTCTTCAAAGGCGGCGAGATGCATCACGCGAAGTCGCTCGAACAAAATCCGGATTAGTATCGAAGATTGGATGCGTCGTCAGCGCAGACCAGCGTCTACTTGGCCGGCGCAGGTTTGAACAGGAAACGGAAAGCCTTCAACGCTGCCGGATGGTAAATGGTCGCGTGTGTCTCCTCCGGCATTGGTTCGTAGTGCGACTTGATGCTGGGCGGCGCGCTCTTCGTCAGAATATCGGAAAACCGCTGCCCCAGCTGCGCTGCATCGCTGCTGGTCGCGAAGTAGAGCGTCTTCTCGAGCTTCGCTGCTCGTTCTAGCTCTTGCGGCGCAACCTTGAGAAGGTGCTCGTTGTTCCACCAGAGACTTGGATCGAACGCGATGTAGGTGTCGAACAAATTCGGTTCCAGCAGAAGCGTCTCGACAACGAACAAACCAGCCAGCGACTCACCGACGATCGCGGTTTCATCCGTCGTGCGATAGCGTGCCTTCACCTCCGGCATCAACTCCCTGCGGACGAATTTTCGGAACGCCTCCGAGCCTCCTACCCGCGGCGCGATCTTCTTGTCCTCGGGATTGTCGGTTGGCCCAGTCATGTCGCGGCGTCGCTCGGTGTTCTCAATGCCAACAAGGATGAACGGCCGTATCGTTGCATTGCCCGCGCCTACTTGGACCAGGCCAGCGACATGCAAAAAATCCTCCGCGATTCCGCCATCCGGCATGTAAAGGACCGGAAAGCGCTTCTCGCCCCCTTCCGCATAACCCGGCGGCAGATAGACATTGATCCGCCGCGTCTCGCCGACGGCTTTCGACTCGATCGTGAACGTGTCACCGATGACGAGCGGTTCCGCGTGCAGCGAAGCCATTGCTGGCGCTGCAAACAATGTAAGGATGCCAAGAATCGACGATCGTCTACGTCGACACGCAGTGGGGTGCTTCAACATTTGCCTGTTAGAATTCCACATGCGACAACAGTCCCGAATTCCGCTGCTTTGACGAACCCAGAGAGCGCCGGCAACTGCTTTATGGGGGATAACACTGCAGACGCATCACTGCTCGCACCCCACAACAAAACAGCCGGGCCCTTTCGGACCCGGCTGTCGTTGATTGTTTAGCTAGTGAGTAGCTGGTCGGCTAGTAGTCCATTCCGCCCATGCCGCCCATCCCACCCATGCCGCCGCCACCAGGCATTCCGCCGCCGGAACCGCCCTTGTCCTTCTCAGGAGCTTCGGTGATGACTGCTTCGGTCGTGAGCAACAGACCAGAGATCGACGCCGCGTTTTGCAACGCGCTGCGTGTGACCTTGGTCGGATCGACGACGCCCGCTTTAACGAGGTCTTCGTATTTGTCCGTCGCGACGTTATAACCTTCGTTGCCTTTCCGCTTCTTCACTTCCTGCACGATAAGCGCGCCTTCCTGGCCAGCGTTATCAGCGAGAGTGCGGAGCGGAGCTTCGACTGCACGCTTGATGATCGCCATGCCAACAGCTTCGTCGCCTTCGAGCTTCAGGTTGTCGAGCGCCTTCTGAGCACGGATCAGAGCCACACCGCCACCGGGGACGATGCCTTCTTCGACCGCTGCGCGAGTAGCATGGAGTGCATCCTCGACGCGGGCCTTCTTCTCTTTCATCTCAGTCTCAGTCGCGGCGCCGACGTTGATGACGGCTACGCCACCAGCGAGCTTGGCGAGACGCTCCTGGAGCTTCTCGCGGTCGTAATCCGAAGTCGTCTCTTCGATTTGACGACGAATCTGCGAAACGCGGCCTTGGATGTCGGCCTGCTTGCCTTCGCCTTCCACGATCGTCGTGTTCTCCTTGTCAATCGTGACACGCTTGGTGCGCCCTAAGTCTTCGAGTTTCACGTTCTCGAGCTTGATGCCGAGATCTTCCGTGATGCAGCGTCCACCGGTGAGGACTGCGATGTCTTCGAGCATCGCCTTGCGACGATCGCCGAAGCCCGGCGCCTTCACAGCTGCGACCTGTAACGTGCCGCGGAGCTTGTTCACGACGAGAGTCGCGAGAGCTTCGCCTTCCACGTCTTCTGCGATAATCAGGAGCGGACGGCCAGCCTTAGCTACTTTCTCAAGCAGCGGCAGCATGTCCTTCAGGCTCGAGATCTTCTTCTCGTGGATGAGGATGTATGGGTTCTCGAGGATCGCCTCCATCGCTTCGGCGTTCGTGACGAAGTAAGGAGAGAGGTAGCCCTTGTCGAACTGCATACCTTCGACAACGTCGAGGCTGGTTTCGATCGACTTGGCTTCTTCTACCGTGATCGTGCCGTCCTTACCGACCTTGTCCATCGCATCGGCAATAATCTCGCCGATAGTCCGGTCCCAGTTAGCAGAGACGGTTGCAACCTGCGCAATCTCGGTACGGTCACTGACCTTCTTCGAGATGTTCGCGAGCTCGGCAACGATCGCTTCAACAGCTTTGTTGATACCGCGCTGGAGCGAGGTTGGGTTAGCGCCCGCGGTGACGTTGCGGAGACCTTCTTTGTAGATGGACTCTGCAAGCACGGTTGCGGTCGTGGTGCCGTCACCAGCTATGTCGGAAGTCTTGGAAGCGACTTCGCGCACGAGCTGGGCGCCCATGTTTTCATAAGGCTCTTCGAGCTCGATCTCTTTCGCCACCGTCACACCATCCTTGGTGATCGTCGGGCTACCGAATTTCTTGTCGAGGATGACGTTGCGACCGCTCGGTCCGAGGGTCGCTTTCACAGCGCGCGAGAGTTTCTCGACGCCACGGAGAAGCGCATGCCGCGCGTTCTCATCGAATTGTAGTTGTTTAGCTGCCATAAGTTATATGTGGGGTTTCTAGTTAGAGGTTCTGATTAACCAATGATGCCGAGGATATCGTCCTCGCGCATGATCAAGTAGGACTCACCGTCCACTTTGATTTCAGTGCCGCCGTATTTCGAGATCAGCACTTTGTTGCCTTCTTTCACGGTGAACTCGACCTTCTTGCCGTTGTCATCGAGTTTTCCGGTTCCGAGGGCGACTACTTTGCCTTCCTGCGGCTTTTCTTTAGCGGTATCGGGGATGATGATGCCGCCTTTTTTGGTTTCTTGCTCTTCGATCGGCTGCACTAGCACGCGATCTCCAAGCGGTCTTACGTTGATTGCCATACTTGAGTTACTCCTTCTTGTCTTTGTTGGTTAATGCCGGTGCCCGTCAGGTGTTCCCGACGAACACCAGCAAATTGGTTGTTGTTAAAACTGTGACTTACTTCTTGTCTTCGTCGACGACTTCGAACTCCGCGTCGACAACGTCGCCATGCGGGTTGCGCGGACCGTCGGTGTCCGGTTGCGCTTGCGGCTGGGGACGTCCGCCAGCTTCCGCGTCGGGCATCGGTCCCGCTTGAGCCGAAGCTTGCTTGTAGAGATCGGCGCTGATTTCCTGGAAGTTGTTCTGCAGGTCTTCATAAGTCGACTTCATCGCGTCGGTGTCGTTCCGCTCGATCGCGTCGCGCACCGCCTTGATAGCTTCTTCGACTTGCGTGCGCTTGTCCGGCGCTACCTTGTCGCCAAGATCCTTCAGTTGCTTCTCGCACTGGTAAGCCAGCGTGTCAGCGTTGTTCTTGATTTCGATGGCTTCCTTCGCCTTTTTGTCCTCTTCGGCGTGCGTTTCCGCATCGCGCTGCATCTTCTCCACTTCTTCTTTCGAGAGGCCTGAGCTACCAGTGATGGAAATCTTCTGCTCCTTGCCGCTCCCTAGGTCCTTCGCGGAAACGTGCAGGATGCCGTTCGCGTCGATGTCGAAGGTCACTTCGATCTGCGGCGTGCCACGCGGAGCTGGGGGGATGCCGTCGAGATGAAACGTCCCGAGATTCTTGTTGTCGCGAGAGAGTGGACGCTCCCCTTGCAATACCTTAATCTCGACGCCCGGCTGGTTGTCGCTGTAGGTCGAGAAGATCTGCGACTTGCGGGTTGGAATCGTAGTATTACGCGGGATCATCGGAGTAGCTACTCCCCCCGCCGTCTCGATCGCCAACGTGAGCGGTGTGACGTCGAGGAGCAGCACGTCTTTAACGTCGCCCTTCAACACGCCACCCTGGATGGCTGCGCCAATTGCCACGACTTCGTCGGGGTTCACACCTTTGTGAGGCTCTTTGCCGATCAATGTGCGCGCGGTCTCGATGACCTTGGGCATGCGAGTCATGCCGCCGACGAGCACGAGCTCATTGACGTCCTTCTCGCTCAATTTCGCGTCGGCGAGGCAATCCTTGACCGGCTTGATGGTGCGCTGAAAAAGCGCATCGGTGAGCTGCTCGAGCTTCGAGCGGGTGAGCTTCTTCTGCACGTGCTTCGGCCCGGTCGCGTCCGCCGTGATGAACGGCAGGTTGATCTCGTATTCCTGTGAAGAAGAGAGCGCGATCTTTGCCTTCTCAGCTTCTTCCTTGATACGCTGGATTGCGTCCGGCTGTTTGGATAGGTCAATGCCAGAGTCCGTCTTAAACTCGCCGACGATCCAATCAACGAGCACGTTATCCCAATCGTCACCACCGAGATGCGTGTCGCCGTTGGTCGCTTTCACTTCGAAAACGCCGTCGCCGATTTCGAGCACCGAGATGTCGAACGTGCCGCCGCCCAAGTCATAAACCGCGATCTTCTCGTCGCTCTTCTTGTCCAAGCCGTAGGCCAGTGAGGCTGCGGTCGGCTCGTTGATGATGCGGAGAACCTCGAGGCCCGCGATCTTACCCGCGTCTTTCGTCGCGTTTCGTTGCGAGTCGTTGAAGTAAGCTGGCACGGTAATCACGGCCTGCGTGATCTTCTCGCCGAGCTTCGCCTCCGCGTCGGCCTTGAGCTTCGCGAGAATCATCGCGGAGACTTCCGGCGGACTAAACGTCTTCTTCTCGCCGTTCACTTCCACCTGCACGTGAGCGTCGCCATTAGCGGCCTTCACGAGCTTGTAGGGGACGCGATGCTCCTCGTCGCGTACTTCGTCGAACTTCCGGCCCATGAACCGCTTCACCGAGAAAACCGTGTTCGCGGGGTTCGTCACGGCTTGCCGTTTCGCAGCCTGACCCACGAGCCGTTCGCCGTTCTTCGCGAACGCTACGACCGAAGGAGTGGTCCGCGCGCCCTCGCTGTTTTCCAAAACAACGGCATCACCGCCCTCCATGATAGCCATACAGGAGTTCGTCGTGCCCAAATCGATACCTAAAACTTTAGCCATAAAATTGTGTTCCCTCCGTCCCGCCGCGAAATGCGGCTCTGCATCCTTTTAGCAATCCGTATACCGGCGGTTTACTTGTTACCTTAACCACTGATTTCGAGAGGTTTGCACAAAACAACGTAGCGGCTGTGTCAGAGCAAACCGCGCCGGATTGGCGCACCAGACCGCAAGCTGCGCGCCGGTCTGGCGCACGTATCCGGGTTCTGCGACAACACAAAAAAGCCCCGGCAGCACGGATGCTGTCGGGGCTCTCGGAACGAGGCCGTGTTAGCTCAGCAGCTCTTGCGGCACTTTGCCGCCGTTTTCTGCCAGCTTCTTCATCACTTCTTTGTGCAGCCACATGTTCATGGTTGCTGAATCGTCGGTGTCGCCGGTGTAATGCAAATCTTTGGCGAGCTCCTTGCGGGCGGAAAGGCTGCTGTCCATCCCGACGAGTTTCATCAAATCCACGATCGATTTCTTCCAGTCGAGTTTCTCCGAATTTTTTGCAGCCATTCCTTCAAGGACTGCCGCGACATCCACGCTCTGCGCAGGCGCGGCAGCTGCGCCACCGGGGGCCGCAGGTGCACCAGCTTGAGCGATATTACCGGGAGCCGGAGCAGCATTACTACCGCCGGCGGCCGGTGCAGCAGCGCCTTGGGAAGTCGCGCCGCCGTGATTAAAAATTTTCGACATTAGATTGTTAAAAAGACCCATAAAAGAATGCTCCTGGTTGGTGGTTGAGATGCGCGCGATCGATATGATCCGGCGTCGGATAGTTGTTCGAAGCTGCGCCGCATTCCGGCTGTAAATTGCAGCAACTCAGCCGCTTGGTCGCGGCGGACTTAGGAAGCCGCTCGGGTATGTCTCCTGCTATTGAGGAGACCGATGCAAACGTCTGCCGCGATCTCAGCACCGAGCGCCGACATCGTCTTTGCGTGCGCCCATTGCGGCACCCCCTATGTCGTCGATGCCGCAGCGGCTGGCGTTACCCTGCAGTGCGAGAAGTGCGCGCGTGAGACGAAAGTGCCGACGGCTGCAGAGGTTGATCAGGCCGCTGCGAATGCGCTGCTCATTTCTGATCTGCAGCATCAGCTAAAAGAGAACGAATCGCAGCGCACGGAAATCACGAGCTACATCAACCAGCACAGCATCCAGCTGCATCGCTGGCAGCTGCGCCTTAAAATGTTGAACGAGCGGCAGCAGAAGCTGCAGTCCGAGCTCGCATCGATCTGCAATCCGTAAGGCTGGTTCAGGGCGCTAAAACGGCGGTGACCTTTCGATCACCGCCGTCTCGTTTCCCCTAGCTAACCGACGTTATTGCTGACGTGCCGCGCGCATTTCCTGCCGCGCCTCGCGCATTTTCTCATGCGCGGCCTTCATGGCGTCGAGTTTCTGCTGCTGTTGCGGGGTGAGCAGCGGGCGAATTTGCGCCATCGTGTTCTCCATCACCGCCTTCGTCTTCTGCATGGCCTCCTGATGGATCGCCTGGATCTGCGGCTTCGCCTGCGCGACGATCGGCTGCACCTTGGCCTGCTGATCAGGCGTTAAATCCAGACCTTTCGTCAGATGTTGCATCGGGTTGCCGCCCATGCCGCCGTGGCCGCCGTGTCCGCCGCGACCGCCATGGCCGCGCCAGCCGTGTCCATCGCCGTCACCTTGCGCCGAGACGCTGCCTAACGAGACAAGAGCGAGTCCGCTGGCGACTGCGAGAGTGATTAGTTTCCGTTTCATATTTTGTTTCCTGTTTGTTTGTGGAGCGCTTGTTGTGTTGCGCTTCTGGTAACGATGACCGCGTGCTCCGCATGTCGGTTACAGAAGATTTTCACGCGCAGTCGGGAAACGCAGCGCAGGACCGAAAGTTGTAACCAACGTGCGCGTCCCGCGGTCATCTCTGCAAGTGTGGATACGTTGTGGCTCATATGGCTGACGATCCTGATGTCGCTGCCCTGGTGTCGGCTGCGCTTCGGGAAGACGACGATGCCGCGCGCGAACTCGTGCACGTCCTTTACCCGCTGGTGGCGAAGCTCGTGCGGTCACATCGTCCGCGCAGAGCCGCCGAAGAGGACCTTTGCCAGATGATCTTCATCAAAATCTTCCAAAAACTACCGCAGTTCTCGGGCACGGTGCCGCTTGAGCATTGGGTCTCGCGCATCGCGATCAACACCTGCCTCAACCAGATCGCAGCTGAAAAATCGCGACCAGAGCTACGCCGCGCCGATCTCAGCGAGGAGCAGGCGGCGGTGGTAGATAATCTCGCCGCTACAACAGACGAAATCGGTGCTGACCAGCAACTCGCGTCGCGCGACCTCGTCAGTCACTTACTCGAAGCCCTGAAGCCAGCCGATCGGCTCGTGGTGGACCTGATGTATCTGCAACAAAAGAGTGTCGCCGAAATCGGACAGCTGACCGGGTGGACCACTGCGCTGGTAAAGGTGCGGGCGTTTCGCGCGCGACAGAAGTTGAAGGCGCAGCTCGCGCGACTATCTGCAAAGGAGGACCATGGGAACACGCAATTCTAATCTGGACCGGCTGCTGCGCTCCGCGGCGCAGAGCGATGAGCCTGTGCGGGAGGCGCCGTTCGGATTCGACACGCGCGTGCTCGCTGCATTGCGCGTGGCGCGCGGCGAAAGCAGCAGCGTGCTGCAAGAGTTCGCATCCACGCTTCGCAGAATCGCCGCGGTTGCAGCGATCGTCACGGCAGTCGCAGGCATTGGCGCCTATTGGCAACTCGGGGAAAATGAAGACGAAAGCGAATCCCTAACGAATGCTTACGCGATCGCAGACACCGCGATCGACTCCGATCTACTGCAATGACATCGAGTCTGAAGTTGCGCGTCACGGTTGGGCTAGTCCTTGTTTTTCTGGCGGGGGTCGCGAGTGGCGTTTTCGCGGGAGCTTGGCACGCGCATCGGACGTTTGTTGGAGGTCATGGACCGCGTATGGCCGAGCGGATGCGCGAAAGATTAATCAGAGAACTTGATCTGACTCCTGCACAAGCGCAGGAGCTCGCGCCGATCCTGGACGACACAGCGCAGCGTCTCCAGCAGATCCGCCGCGAGACGGCGCAACGCGTCTCCGAGACGATGTCGCAATCGCATCAGCAAATGGTATCGCACCTCACGCCAGAGCAGCAGGCGCGCTTACGTGACCTGCAGCAGCGCCACCGCCGCTTTTGGCGCTGGCATCAACACCCAGCGGGTCCGTCGGATCGTCCATAGCGGCTATTTGCAGCCGGGCGAAGCTTCACGAATCGTGCGCCATGTCGTCAGCGGCACGTGATCAACATCGCGAGATCGAGCGGAAATTTCTTGTTCTCACACTGCCGGCGAATCTGGCGCAGCTCGCGCATGCGGAGATCGAGCAGGGTTATCTCGCGATCGCGGCGGATGGCGTGCAGGTGCGGCTGCGCAAAGCCGGCGAAACCCACTCGCTGACGTCCAAACGCGGCCGCGGCAACGCTCGCGAGGAGCGCGAGATCGAGCTCAGTCCGGAGCAGTTCTCCGTGCTCTGGCCAGCCACGGCCGGGAGACGTCTCACGAAAACGCGCTACGACGTGCCGCTCGGCGATCGCGTGGTGGAAATCGATGTCTACTCTGGCCGGCACGAAGGGCTCATCGTCGCCGAGGTTGAGTTCGACGACGAGGAGTCGGCCGCCGCGTTTCAGCCGCCGGAGTGGCTCGGCGACGACGTCACGCACGAGTCGCGCTACAGCAATCAGCTGCTCGCTTCCTGACGCGCCGAACGCAACGCGTGGCGCTCGCGCCATCTGCGCAATGTTTCCACTGCGGTCCAGCAGAACGTCAGCCACGCGACACCCGCGCAGCACGCGCCGATCACGTCCGTGAAATAGTGCGCGCCTAGATAGATCCGCGACGCCCCGATGATGGCTGTCCAGACAGTCGCGAGAACAAAAGGCCACAGCCCGGCCTGACGAGTCCGTATCGCGCTCGCGGCGAAAATTGCGAGACATCCGCAGAGCATCGTGGTGCCCATCGTGTGGCCACTTGGAAAACCGTAGCTCGTCAGGGTGACGAGCGGATCTTCGAGAATGGGACGTTGGCGATGAAACAGGTGCTTCAAAAAAATGTTAAGGCACGAGCCGCCCATCATCGTCAGCACGAACGTGAGGAAATTGTAGAACGATCGCCGGACGGCGAGCACCACCGCAATGCATAACGCCACCGCACTAACAAACCCGACCGAGCCGAGAAACGTGACCGCGCGCATCATCTGCGTGAGCGCGGGGGTGGCGTGCTGGTGGGAAAACAGGAGGGCGCGTTCATCCATCGCTGCCAACCAGCCGGCGCGCGAGAAATCCTCCGCGATCTCGGAGAAGCCCCAACACGTCAGGATAATCAATACCATCCCGACCGTTAGATGCAGGCCGAGATAGCCTTCGGGTGATAGCCGCGCCTGCAGAAATCGAATCTGTCGATCGAACCTTCGCGCTGCTCCGCTGTCCCCCATGCTATTCGCGAATCCAGCCCTCAGCGGTGCGGTGAAAACGTTCCAGGAGCATCCCTTCGAAATGGCCACTCTCCGGATGCCAGACCTGTCGTTGGATGGTGATCGTCGGACGGTCGATGCAGATCAGGTTCAACGAGTTCGGCTGTCCCCGGCCGCGCGTCGACGTGCTCGTGCCGGACGAGACGATCAGGGCGGAATATCCGGGGATGTTATAGCGCTTCGCCGTGTAACCGACATCCGCGATATGGAAATGCCCGGCCAGGAGCATGTCGACGCGACATTCCGCGATCGTGTTGATGGCGAGTCGCGATCGACCGACGACGGTGCCTTGCGTGTTTGCCGGAAGATCGAACGGGTGATGCGTCACGACGATCTTTGTGCGGTCTTCCGGCACTGCCTCGAACGCGGCGCGGAGCCTGCGCAGCTGGCGCCGATTAATCCGCCCGTCTTTCCAAGTGAGCGCGCGCGCGGTGTTTACGCCCGCGACCGCGATCTCGTCGTCCGCGAAGAACGGCTGCAAATCGTCGCTGATGTATCGCCGGTACTGATCGAGGCTTCGGACGAAGCGCGAAAATAAGTTGTGCAACGGCACATCGTGATTGCCGGGCACGACGATCTGCCGGAACGGAATCGCATTGAGGAACTCACGCGCGGCCAGGTATTCGCGGTTTCGTGCACGTTGCGTCAGGTCGCCCGAAACAGCGACGAGATCAGGACGCGTGTTGTTTATGAACTCCAGCAGCGGCGCGAGAATGGCGGGGTTCACGCGGCCGAAGTGAAGGTCCGAGAGATGGATGATCGTGCGCATTACGCCGACGTCTCGTCGCGTGGGACAAGGACGCGCAAAGCCTGGGGCCGCGTTCGGTAACGCAGCGGCGTCTCCATCCACTCGACCTCGCCATCCCGCGAAACAAGCAGACGCGGGCGCTGTGACTCAATCGTCGCCTCTTGCACGCAGAACGAATCAAAGTCTGCCGCCTGATCGACGCGGCCGAAAAGCGCGTGCAGCGCCAGCCAGAACATCCGGAAGCGTCCCGTTCGATGCGTGAGGTAGAGGCCGAGATTGCCGCGGTTAACACAACGCCGCTCGCCGAGACTGAAGCCAGCGATCTCGTATTCGTTGTTGCCGATGAAGACAAAGGCGGTTCTGCGCACCATCTGTTTGTCGTCCGCTGTGATACGTAAACTTAGAAAAGGGAACCGGCGGAAAACCCGCATCGTTGCCCACACGAGCGCGTGCCACTTTCCGCGCGCGAGACGCTCCTGCTGTGCCTCGCGGTTAGCGACAATGTGCGGATAAATCCCCAGGCTGGAGTTGTTGATAAACACTCTGCCGTTCACCTCCGCGGCATCGACTTCGGCGACGCGGCCCTCCAGCGTATTGCGTACGGCCGCGTCGAGATCGAGCGGGATCTTGAGATCCTTCGCGAAGTGGTTCAGCGTGCCGATCGCCAGAACGCCCAACGTCTTTCCGCTATCAGCTACCTCAGCAGCGACGGCGCTGATCGTTCCGTCTCCGCCAGCAGCGACGATCGTCGTTTCGTCGCTCCGCACCGCAGCGCGCGCGAGCGCTGAAACGTCGTGAGTTTCGTCCGGTTCGACGGTCTGAACGCTCGCCCCCGCCGCGGCGTAAGAGGCCGCGATCTTCTCGCGCGGTGCGTCACCAGAAGTTCCCGCGCCGCGGTTCACGATTACGATCATCCCTCTTAATCGTGCCGACCGTGCCAGCTGATGCTACCGCTGACGCAATGCTATGAACCGGCCCGCAACTCGGCGCACCAACTCTCGATCTTCGCTTTGATCGCCGCGCGCACCGCTCGCGTCTGCTCGAGCTTCTCAGCATGGCTGCCGGTGAACGCTGCCGGATCCTCAAAAGGCCAATGCAGCCGGGTAGCCGGTCCGCGGAACACCGGACAGGCGGCAGCATCGGACCCGTGGCAAACAGTGATAACGTAATCGAATTCCGGCCCCTCTCGCTCCACATCCGCGACCAACTGCCCCGCCTTCTGCGTGATGTCGATCCCGACCTCCTGCATCGCCTCCGCTGCGAGCGGATTGACCGCGCGTCCTGCCTCGAGTCCGGCGCTTTGCGCTTCGAACAGGTCGCCGCAGAGCGTGTTCAGGAACCCTTCCGCCATCCGGCTGCGGGCGCTGTTATGAACGCAGACGAATAAGACTTTTCTTTTGCGCATGTTTGCCCTTTCGCGAAGCGCGAGCGTCGAAAACCTCGGCTGGCTCGCATCCACAGGCGCGCAGTTTCTCTAGCCGTGCAAGGTCATGCAGGAAGACCTTGTCCGACCCCGCGCATTCCTGCAGGCAGCGAAGATTCGCCTCGAGCTCGCGCGTCCGCTTTTCCGGGAGCGAATAAATAATCCAGTTGCCCTTCCGCGCTGTGGTGACCAGAGTGCGCGCGCGCAGGTAGCCGAGATGCTTCGAGATCTTCACCTGCGGCTCACGCAGCACTTCCTGGAAATGACAGACACAGAGGGGCCCGTCCGCCAGTAAATGCAGCAGCCGCAAGCGCGTGCGGTCACAGAAGCATTCGTAAATCTCAACGAGATCCATCGTTTAGCAGCAGCCGACCGCGGCGCCGTCAGTTTCTGCGCCAGCAGAGCAGCCTTCGCCGTCGATGCCACACTGTTGCTTCGCGAGGCAATCCGTGTGTTTCTCGCCAAGCTGAATTTCAATGTGCTCACCTGCATACTTGGCGTTCGCGATCGGATACTGCGCGACGACGCAGCAATCGTATTCCACTTCGACTTCGAGATCGTCGTGCGGCAGCACTTGGTCGCCGAGCTGAAGTATCTTCGCGAACGTCCCGGCGTGCAGGCGATGATCGACATCATCAGCCACATACGTCTGCAGTAAGCAGGTGTCGGTCGTGTCGTGCAGTGTGCCGCCACAATCGATGAAACGCTTCGCGATGTGACCGACTTCCGTGATGTGGAAATGCGCCGGGATCATGTCGCCATCGGGCAGGACGAACCGCGGGAGCGCGTCAGGATGCAAGGCGAGGGTGGCTTTCAGATCTTTCAACTTCATGACACATCTATATTCCAATATAGGAATGTATCAACCCTGACGTTTTCGAATCAAAGTTTCGCCAACTTCGGCGGAAGCAACCACAGGAGCCGTCCAGTCTTTGCGCCTCGCTCAAGATCGACGCGCGCTACACCGGCCTTCGCTAGTTTGACGTCACCACCGGTGACCGCATGGATGACGGCGCTGAAATCAGGCTCATGCCCGACAAGCATCAGCTCCGCGACGGCGTTGCTCTTTAAGATCTCGCCCAGTTTTTCGACGTTGAATCCTTTCGCCAGGGAAGGTTCTACGCGCACGTCGGCACAGAGATGTTTCGCTGCGATCTGCGCCGTCTGCTCGGCGCGAGGGAGAGGACTCGTGAGGATGATATCCGGCCTGACCTTCAACTTGCACAGCATCTTCGCGACGCGACCGACCTGTTTTTTGCCGCGTTTCGTTAGCGGGCGCTCGTCATCAGGCTTGTCCCAATCTGGCCAGTCAGCGCGGCCATGGCGCAGAAAGTAGAGATTCATCCGCCAACATTAAGCCGCCTTAAGTGACGTGCGCCTATTATCACGAGGGGAGGGAGCACGGGGCGCTCACCGCCCGATTTAGTTTCAATGAAGTTTCTTCAGCAACGCGAGCGCCCCGACTGGCCGAAGCTCCTCGGAACGGCGGTGGCGAGCAGCGTCGCGACGATGTTTGTGGCGCACAATTTCTTCCCGGATGAGAAGAAAATCCGTCACGAAATCCATCCGCGTTACGACGCTGGTGACGACACCTTCGCGCGCACAATGGGCCAGCTGCTCGGGCCGCCGCTGCTGCCGGGCAACAACGTCACCGTGCTGCAAAATGGCGACGAGATTTTCCCGGCAATGCTCAGTGCGATCCGCTCAGCTGAGCGGACGATCACCTTCGAGAATTTCCTGCTGAAGGAAGGCGAGATCTCAGACGCGTTTGCCGCAGCGCTGTCCGAACGGACGCGCGCTGGCGTGAGGGTCCACGTCCTCCAAGACGCGATGGGATCGGATTGCATCCACGGTCGCGGAATTCGCCAGATGCGAGAGGCGGGTGTGATGGTTGAGATCTTCCGCTTCGCGAAATTTAGCATCAACTACCGCACCCATCGGAAGCTACTCGTGATCGATGGGAAGGTCGGTTTCATCGGCGGCGTCGGAATCTCGGATGATTGGCGTGGCGATGGTCGCACGCGTGGGCTTTGGCGTGACACGCACTACCAGGTCGAAGGGCCAGTGGTCGCGCAGATCCAGACTGCATTCATGGATAATTGGATTGAAACGCGGGCGGAACTATTGCACGGCGACGAGTATTTCCCCGAGTTGCTGCCCGCCGGCGAAGACATATGCCAGGCGTTCAAAAGCTCCGCTGGGGAAGGCTCCGACAGCGCGCGTTTGATGTTGCTGATCTCGATCGCGTCGGCGCGGAAGCACATCCGCATCGCGAACGCGTATTTCATCCCGGACGATCTTTGTCGGAAAACACTCCTGGAAGCGCTCGAGCGGGGCGTGAAGGTGGAAATCATTACGCCAGGGACCGACATCGACGCGCAGCTCGTCCGCGCGGTCGGCAAGACGCGGTGGAAGCCGCTCCTGGAAGCTGGCGCGCGGTTCTTCGAATACGAGCCGGCGCGGTT
Source organism: Chthoniobacterales bacterium (assembly GCA_046262215.1). GTDB lineage: Bacteria > Verrucomicrobiota > Verrucomicrobiia > Chthoniobacterales > UBA10450 > JACCTI01. The sequence continues at coordinate 21,754 of JBHENE010000075.1, forward strand.
CCATTGTAAGTATCTGCTCGTCGATGACGTCTGGGCGTCGGTCGGTTCGGCGAATCTCGACAACCGCTCGATGTCGTTGAATGAGGAAGCGAACTTGAACATCCTCGATCGGCGATTTGTCACCGCGCACGGCCGCATTTTCGAAGAGGACAAAAGTCTCTCGCGCGAGATCACGCTGGCTGACTGGCATGACCGGCCGTGGCGCGAGAAGCTGAAGGGCCGGCTCGCTTCTGTGATGCGGCAGCAGATGTGAGGTAGCGACTCGTTACGCTGATGAACGCTGAGGCATCGCCGCGCCTGCGCGTGGCTACTTACAACGTCCACGGCTGTGTCGGGATCGATCGGCAGCGCTCCGAAAAACGGATCGCCGAAGTCATCGCGAGCACGTCAGCTGACGTCGTCGGATTACAGGAACTCGATCGCGGACGGAATCGTTCTGCTGGGGTCGATCAGGCTGCCGTGATCGCGCAGGAGCTCGGCTGGCATCATCACTTCCAGCTGGCGATGCAGCAGCCGGACGGCGGTTACGGTGACGCGATCATCAGCCGTTATTCGGTCAACGTGAAACGCACGATCGAGCTGCCGGGTTCAGCGCCGTGGTATTGCCGCGAGACGCGCGGCGCCGCCTGCATTACCGCGGAAACGGCGCTGGGGCCTGTGGATATTGTGAATACGCACTTCGGGCTCGGCCGGCGGGAGCGCTGGGCGCAAGCGCAACTGCTCACCAGCGACGAATGGTCTGCCTCATCCGACACCCCGATCGTGCTGCTCGGCGACTTCAACAGCCTCGGCTGGTCGCGCTCGTTTCGGCTCCTCGGGCGCAAGTTGCGGAACGTGCGGTCGCTTTTGCCGAAAACGAAACGCCTCGCCACCTTTCCGACACGCTGGCCACTGATCGCGCTTGACCATGTGTTCGTAAATGCGGCACTCCGTCCACTTGCGATCACCGTCCCGCGCACGCCACTGGCGCGAGTCGCATCCGATCATTATCCGCTCGTTGTGGATCTGCTGCGGTCGAGCAGCTGATTGACTGCGTCCAGATGAGGCGCAGGCGCGATTCATCTTCATGTCCGCAACGAAAGCCTACGCCGCTCAAGCCGCCTCTTCTCCACTCGCTCCCTTCTCGATCGAACGTCGTGAGCCGAAGCCGACGGACGTGCAAATCGAGATCTTATTCTGCGGAGTCTGTCACTCTGACATCCATACCGCGCGAAATGAATGGGGTGGCACGAAATACCCGTGTGTTCCCGGACACGAGATTGTCGGCCGTGTGACCAAGGTCGGCAGCGAGGTGAAGAATTTCCGCGAAGGCGACCTCGCAGGTGTCGGCTGTTTGGTTGACTCCGACCACACGTGTGAAAACTGCCGCGAAGGTCTCGAGCAGTTCTGCCTTGGCGGCGCGACGTTCACTTATAACAGCGTCGACAAACACACGAGCGGCGTGACCTACGGTGGCTACTCGAAGAGCGTTGTCGTCGACGAATCGTTCGTACTGCGCATATCCCCCAAGCTCAATCTCGCGGCGACCGCGCCGCTGTTGTGCGCCGGGATCACGACTTACTCGCCAATGCGGAAGTGGAAGGTCGGGAAGGGTCAAAAAGTCGGCGTCGTTGGCCTCGGTGGACTCGGACACATGGCCGTGAAGTTTGGCGCCGCGTTTGGTGCGCACGTTGTTTTGTTCACTACTTCTCCGGG
>JBHENE010000076.1:0-7778 GCA_046262215.1 Chthoniobacterales bacterium
CGATGGAGGTGACGTGGACGCCCGGTCCAGCGGCGTTCAGCATTACGACCGACTCGAACCTGATGGAGTACGTGCGCGCGCGTCTCTCCGGTGATCGGTTGCTGATCGAGTGGCAGAAGCCATTGCGCGCGACTCGCGGCATCAAGGTGAAGATCAGCAGCCCGCAGCTGACGCACGCTGGATTGAACGGCGCGGTGCGCTTCTATGGGTCCGGCATGAGCGGCGCCGAGTTTTACCTCGAGGCGAATGGCGCGACGCGCGTCGCGCTCAGCGGCACGGTCAACGCACTCCAGGCGGAGATGAACGGCGCGAGCCGGCTCGATGCAGAGTCGCTCGTCACGCGGGCGATGGACCTCACGATCGCCGGTGCCGGACGCGCGGATGTGAATGTCACGGATGCACTGAAGGTCGATATCTCGGGCGCGGGAAAAGTGACCTACACCGGCAACCCCACGATCAAGAAAGAGATCAGCGGCGCCGGCAGCGTGCGGCACCGCGAGTAGGTCGCTTGCTCCGGCGCAAAGCCTCTGCTTGCCGTGCCGCGAGTGTCAGATGAGAGAAATGGATGCGAGTGTGCATCGATGTCTGGAGCGATTATGTCTGCCCGTTCTGCTATCTCGCGGAGCCGGGGCTCCACCGTTTAAAGGAAGAGCTCGCGCAACAGGTGGAGATCATGTGGCGCGCGTTTGAGTTACGACCGGAGCCGATCCCGACCCTCGATCCTGCGGGCGAATACCTGCGTGACATCTGGGCGCGTGCGGTTTATCCGATGGCGGAGAGGCGCGGGATGACGCTGCGCTTGCCGCCGCTCCAGCCGCGCAGTCGTCTTGCGCTGGCCGCCGCGGAGTTCGCGCGGGAGCGCGGCAAGTTCGATGAGATGAACCGCGCGATCTTCGAGGCGTTTTTCGCGCGCGGCGAAGACATCGGCGAAATCGAGATACTTCTCCAACTCGCGACGATTAGCGGCTTGGATGCGAAGGAACTTCAGCACGAACTCGAGCGCGGCGACTTTCACTCGCGCGTGCTTGCGGACGAGCAACTGGCACATCAGCTCGGCATTACAGGCGTGCCCGCGATGTTGTTGCGGAAGAAGGGCGAGCCGCTGGAGGCGTCCGTGGAACTCACCGGCGCGCAGCCATATGAGGTGCTCCGAAGCGCCGTAGACAAACTGCTCGCGGGCGGCGAAATCACCCGCGACGATTAGCTGGCGGCGAGTTGCCCGGGCAGAGCCGGCTCTTCACATTCAAGCATGAGCAGCGAGAACGATCAGTCACCCGCCGGGTTTTCTTACAACACGCGCCTCGACGTGTTGCACAAGCCGCTCGAAGTAATCGATGTCGCAGGTCTCGTCAGCGCTTCTCAGGACCAATGGTATAACCAGACGCTCTGCCGCGTGGATGAGTCCGTTGTGCGGCTCGGAGTAGTCGAGGGTGAATACCATTGGCATCACCATGAGCAGGAGGATGAATTCTTCTACGTGGTGAGCGGCCGCTTCCTGATCGATCTCGAGGATCGCACCGTTGATCTCACAGCGGGCAAGGCTTTCGTAGTTCCGAAAGGGGTGAGGCATCGCCCGCGCGCCACCGAACGCACCGTTATCCTCATGGTGGAACGCGCGGGCATCGTGCCGACCGGCGCGAGTTAGCGATCAATCCTCGTCCGCGCTTTTCTTCTTCTTTTTCTTCGGCGGCGCTGGTTCTTCGTCGCCCGTGTCGCTCGCAGCGCTCTCCGGTGCGGCCTTCAGCCGAACCCGCAGCTCCGCTAGCCGTTTCTCGGTGAAGGTAACTTCCGCGTTGTTCGCCTCGAGTGGTGCGAGCGAGCCGCCTTTCGATTCGACAGCTTCGCGCGCTGCTTTCGCGCGTTGCTTCAACCACCGAGTCTGCTCGGCCTGCAGCTTCTTGCGCTCGCTTGCGCCAAGCCGCTCATACAGTCGCACATAGGCGATGAATAACTGCGCATCGGTCATGTCGGCCACCTCGCGGCTGCGCGCGTTCATCTCACTCTGCGTCTCGGCTTTTTTTAGCTGACCCAACGCAGAGTTGATCGAAGGCGTCAACGCCGGCAGCCAGTCCTCCGGAAGGATCGGAGCGCTCGGCTCCGCCGCGCAGAGCGGCGACGCAAGACTGACGAGGAGGGTGACTACAGTGAGACCGCGGAGGCGCATTTGGTGAGCGCGTTATAGCGGGGCCGCGTCGGCATCGCGATCAGATTCGTTGTTCTGCGCCGGCTCTCTCGATCCCGCTTCCAACATCCGCACGCGTTTATCGAGAAATGGCAGCCGGATCGTCAACGTCAGCCCCTTGCCTTCGCTGCTCTCGACCGCCAACTCGCCTCCGTGTTCCCGCACGATCCGACGCACGATAAGGAGTCCAAGCCCGGATCCGCTCGACTTCGTTGTGTAATACGGCTCGAAGACATGACTGAGAGTTTCCGCCGACATTCCCCCCCCGGTGTCGGTGAAACTCACCAGCACGTGGCTGGGATCCATGTCGGTGCGAACGCGCAAAATGCCGCGCCGTTTCATCGCCTCGAAACTATTTTTGATCACGTTATAGAACGCCTGCTTGATCTGATCGCGGTCAAGCTCGAGCGGCGGCAATCCGGAGTGCAGCTCCTGTTCGACAACGATGTCGCGGTCCTCGATCTCCGGCGCGAAGAAACGGACTGCTTCCTCGACGATGCTGTTGAGATTCTCCGGATGGAGCTGCGGTTTCGAAGGGCGAATCGCTTTCAGGAATTGCGACACGATCGAATCGAGCCGGCTGATTTCGCAGCGCGCTATGTCGATCGATTCCTGCAGTTCATCGCGAACATCGGGTTCAAGCTTCCGGACCTTCCGCTGCATCAACTGCAGGTGAATGTGGAGCGAGTTCAGCGGATTTCCGATCTCGCGCGCCACGCCCGCCGCTAGGAGGGTCAGCGCGTTGAAACGCTCTGACTCGATCGTTTTTTCGGCAGTGCGTCTGCTCTCCGTGATGTCGCGCAGGATCATTGCGTGTCCGACTGCCTCCGCATGCGCGAGGTCGCCGTCGGCGCGCCGCTCGATCATCAACGGCACGATGTAGAAATTAATGAACTTGTTCGCCGGATAAAAAATCTCCATGTCGCGACTGAGCGCGCCTTCGGACCCGGAGAGCGAATCCCAATCGAGGCCGCGAACACGTTCGTCGAGGCGTTTGCCGATTGATTGCTCGGCATCGAAACCGAAGAGCTGGCAGGCAGCGTCGTTCACATAAGTGATCCGCCCTTTCGCGTCGGTGACGATGATGCCTTCCTGAATCGCGTTGAAAACCGTCTCGATCAGCCCTTTTTCCTGCGCGAGACGGAGCAGATAATTCTGCACTTCCTCTGGCCCGACACGGCCAAGCCGCTCGATCAGCTTGTCGAGAAAGCCGGATTTCATTCGGCAACTTCCGTTGGGATCAGGATTACCACCTCGCTGCCGCGAGCGTGCACCGGAAGCCGTGTGTCAAAGGTAGCCAGGGAGGCCCGCTGACGTAATGCAACTGCTACTAACCAGGCGTCGTTGACCTGCTGATAACCAAGCGCGCTGGCGTAGAGCGTGGGAGCAGCCGCGGCCGGCGACGGCCAGAATTTATGGCCCTTGTGCTTCAGGATCGCGGATAATAACTCAGCTGCCTCGCGCGGAGAGACTGCATCGGGTGTATAGGACGGGTTGGACGAAAGTCTCACAAAACCGAGCTGCGTCACCGCGCAGGATGCCCACCCGCGACGTGCATAGGAGCGGAACCAGTTGTGCGCGGCGGCGTGATGTTGGTGACTTGGCCAGGCCAGGGCCAAAAGCACATTCGTATCGAGCAGCGCCGGTTTCACTCTGTGTCACTTGCCAGTAAGTCACGTGCTCTTTGCGAAGGGATGACCTTTGCATCGGCAGAAACACGGAAGACTGGCAGACCGTTTTTCTTCGCGGCGTTTGATTCCCCGCGTAATCCGCGGCGGGCGAGGTGGGAGATAACTTTGCCGAGCTTGTTTCCCGAGGACTCTGCCAACGCCTGGGCAGCTTCAAAGACATCATCGTCAACCGTCAGCGTCGTGCGCATCCCGATACGTTGATACTCTGATACGGTGATGTCAAGCGAGTTGCGGACAACAAAAAGGCGGGACCGAGTCGGTCCCGCCTCTCGCGCGATGTTTCGGAATCGGAGTTAATGAACCGGCTGCTGCTCGGCGCGTTCGTGCTGCGAACCTTCGCCGCCACCAGCACCGGCCGGAGCGCCGCCCTGGGCTTGGTCATGCAGCGCTGCTTTGCGGCTCAGCTTCACGCGGCCTTTGTCGTCGATGCCGATGCATTTGACCCAGATCATCTCGCCGACTTTTGCGACGTCTTCGGTGCGCTTAACGCGGAAATCGGCGAGCTCGCTGATGTGGACGAGACCGTCCTTACCGGGGAAGACTTCCACGAAGGCGCCGAATTCTTTGATCGAGACAACCTTGCCGTGATACATCTCGCCGATCTCGATCTCCTTCGACATGCCGCCGATGATCTGCTTCGCGCGGGCCATCGACTCGGGGTTGTTCGCGTAGATGTGGACGGAGCCGTCGTCCTCGATGTTAATCTCGGCGCCGGTCTCGGCGACGATGCCTTTGATGGTCTTGCCACCAGGCCCGATGAGCGCGCCGATCTTCTCGGGATTGATTTTGATCGTCTCAATCCGCGGCGCGTATTTGCTCAGGTCGTTGCGCGGCTTGTCGATCGCCTTCGCCATGATCTCGAGGATCTTGGTGCGCGCTTCTTTCGTCCGCATCGTCGCTTCGGCCATGATTTTGTGGCTGACGCCGCGAAGTTTTAAGTCGAGCTGGAAACCGGTGATGCCGTTTTCCGTTCCGCACACTTTGTAATCCATGTCGCCGAAGTGATCCTCGGAACCGAGAATGTCGGTGAGGAGCTCGTAGCGTTTCATCTTGCCGTCTTCGCCATCTTCAGTGACGAGGCCGACGCTGATGCCCGCGACTGGAGTCTTGATCGGAACGCCTGCATCCATCAGCGCGAGCATGCCGCCGCAAACACTCGCCATCGAGCTGGAGCCGTTTGACTCCATGATCTCGCTCGTGATGCGAACCGCGTAACGGAAGTTGTCTGTGCCCGGAACAACTGGCTCGAGCGAACGCTCTGCGAGCGCGCCGTGGCCAATCTCGCGACGGCTGGTGCCGCCAGTGCGGCCCGTTTCGCCGACGCTGAACGGCGGGAAGCTGTAATGCAGGATGAAGCTCTTCGAAGTCTCACCGCCGCCATAGGCGTCGATGTTCTGCGCTTCTTCGATCGGCGCGAGCGTCACGAGCGCGAGCGCTTGTGTCTCACCGCGTTGAAAAATGGCGGATCCATGAGCGCGTGGAAGCACGCCAACTTCGCATTCGATCGGGCGCAGATCCTGATAGCCGCGGCCGTCCATGCGGCGCTGCTTATCGAGCACGCTGATGCGGAAGGCCTTCTTCTGCACGTAGTCGAACGCCTGCGAAATCGAGAACTTGTCAGCATCCGGGAACTTCTCGAGGACCTTCGCTTTTACTTCGTCGTTCAGCGCGTTGACCGCTTTGCTGCGGTCGACTTTCTTGGCGTTGTAGAGCGCGGCTTCGATGCGATCGCCTGCGACTTGATAGGCGACTTCAAGAATTTCCTGGTTCACCGTCATCAAGGGCATCTCGCGCTTCGGCTTGCCGATCTGTGACGCCAGCTCCTTCTGGATACGGATCATTTCCTTCGCGTGGATATGGGCGAAATCGAGCGCCTTCACAAAGTCAGCCTCGGGTATTTCGAGCGCCGATCCTTCGATCATGATGACGTCGTTCTCAGTGCCGACGTAAACGAGATCGAGGTCGCTATCGAGACGCTCCTCGTGGTTCGGATTGGCGATGAACTCGCCGTTCACTCGACCAACGCGGACTGCGCCAACAGGTCCAGCGAATGGAATGTCGGACACGGTTAACGCCGCTGAAGCGCCGTTGATCGCGAGGATATCAGGATCGTTTTGACCATCAGCGCTTAGCAGGACGGAAATGATCTGCGTGTCGTAAAGATACCCCTGCGGGAAGAGCGGACGCAGCGGGCGATCCGTCATGCGGGAAGTGAGCGTTTCCTTTTCCGAGGGACGACCTTCGCGTTTGAAATAACCGCCGGGGAATTTCCCGACCGCCGCCGCCTTCTCGCGATAATCAACCGTGAGCGGGAACCAATCTTGCCCTTCCTTGATTTTCGTCGCGGAGACTGCGCTGGTGAACACCATCGTATCGCCGCACGAAACGACGACTGCGCCATCCGCTAACTTCGCGATTTTGCCAGTCTCGATCGAGATCTGATGTGACCCGATTTGGGCCGTGACCTTATTTTGCATAACTGCTGCTTTCTGGAATTGGCGAATTCCAGGCCGGTCACTCCGATTTTAGGTTTTAACCGCGCGACGTGTCGCGGCTAAAACCTCAAATCAGAAGTGGACGTGCGGCCTGGCTGCCTTGGTTGTTGTTGGTTGCCGAATGGCTGGGCGCGGATGGGGGTTCCGCCGCTCAAGACCGCCTACGCTTACTTACGCAGGTTGAGTTTCTCGAGCAGGTTTTTATACCGGTCCGAGTTCGACTTGCTGAGGTAATCGAGCAAGCTCCGGCGCATCGCGACCATCTTGAGGAGGCCCCGGCGCGAGGAATGATCTTTGGCGTTGGTCTGCAGGTGTTCCGTTAAATGAGCGATCCGGCGGGTGAGAAGTGCCACTTGCACATCCGCGCTGCCGGTATCCTTCTCGTGAAGCTGGAATGCCGTGAGATCCATCGTGCTGCTTTCTGCCATAACGAAGTGCCCATTGTAGGCGGGGAATGCCGTTTGGCAAGCTGCGCCGTTGCAGCGGGCGCGGCTTTGCCCCTTTAAACGCGAAAGGCCGACTCCATTGATCCGGAGTAGGCCCTCGCTTGAGTCGAATGTCGGCTATTTCTTGCCTTTGCCGCCGCCATGCCCGTGACCACCGCCTTTTGCGTGACCGCCGCCATTGCCGTGCCCACCACCTTTGATCTTCACGTGGCCGTTGCCGTTACCCTTTACCTTCTCGAATCCGCCGCGGCTGCGCTTTGGACCAGTGCCGTCGAGTTTGCCGTCGCGGGCATCGTGGCCATTCACGAATTTCGCCGCCTTCATCTCGTCGCGCTTGAAATTGCCTTCGCCACGATAAGCGCTGTCCGCTCGCTGCAGCCGGCTCACGACTTGGCCGACGTTCACATTGTATTCCCGCCCGATATCGCCCCAACCGCGGCCGCTCGCCCGCAGAGCCGCGATCTCATCGAAACTCCGGCCGGATTCGACGGCGATCGCGTTGCCAATCAGCAAGCCGCCATAGCCGAGACGCGTCCGCGCGCGTTGCTCTTCGAGCACCTGAATCGGCACGTTCGTCTCACGCGAGATGATCGTGACCGGCCCGTAACTGCTATCGACTCGGTCCTGCCAGCGATCGAACTCATCCGCGCGTTGGTCGAGCACGATGTAGTCCTGCGCGAGCACAGATGTCGCAACCAACAGGCAGGCGACTGCTGCCAGAGATTTCAAGAATGTCTTCATATTTACCAGAATCGAAGGAAGAAGCCCTTCCGACCGCCTGCGCCGCGCGAAAGACGACCGGCAATTAGCCGGCTGGGCTGTTGAGCGAGAAGGCGAAATGATGCGAGTCGATCGCCATGCGTTTCGCGAGGTAAAAGCGATGCGCATCGTGCCGCTGCACGCCCGAGTCGAGCGTGAACGCCTTGCATTCCTCGCGCCGCGCTTCTTCGACGAGCCAATCGAA
>JBHENE010000077.1:0-34760 GCA_046262215.1 Chthoniobacterales bacterium
CTTGATGAACGAAGTGCCTTACACCAGCCCCACCGGCGCCTCCGGCTACTTCGAGTACATCCTGGCACCGGTTCGCGGAGCTGACGGCGAAGTCGAGAGCGTCGCCGGCACGAGCCGCGACATCAGCGGCCGCAAACGCGCAGCCGAAGAACGCGAGCAGCTCCTCGAGAGCGAACGCAGCGCCCGCACTGAAGCCGAGCGCGCCAGCCGCATGAAGGATGAATTCCTCGCCACCTTGAGCCACGAGCTGCGGACTCCGTTAAACGCCATCCTCGGCTGGGCCACAATCCTCCGCACCGAACCCACCGCCGCGGAAGTCAGCGAAGGTGTCGAAGTCATCGAGCGAAACGCCCGCGCCCAGGCGCGCATCATCGAAGACCTGCTCGACATGAGCCGCATCATCTCCGGCAAAGTGCGGCTCGACGTCCAGCGTGTCGATCTCGCCTCAGTCCTCGAGGCTGCCATGGAAACTGTGCGACCCGCTGCGAACGCGAAAGGCGTTCGCCTCCACGCCGTGCTTGATCCGTTAGCCTTGCCGGTGAGCGGCGATCCGAGTCGCCTCCAGCAAGTCTTCTGGAACCTGCTCACCAACGCCGTGAAGTTCACGCCGCGTGGCGGCCGCATCCAGGTCCTTCTCGGACGCGTCAATTCTCATCTGGAAGCGAGCGTTATGGATACCGGTGCAGGCATCGCGCCCGAGTTCCTGCCCCATGTCTTCGATCGCTTCCGCCAGGCGGACGCTTCCACCACGCGTCGGCACGGCGGTCTCGGCCTCGGTCTTGCGATCGTGAAACAACTCGTCGAGTTGCACGGCGGCAGCGTCACCGCGAAAAGCGCTGGCGCCGGTCACGGCGCCGCTTTCGCCGTTTCGCTTCCGCTCAGCGCCTTGCACCCGGCTAGCGAAGAACAGCCCGAGCGCCGCCACCCCACCAGCGCCGATAGCTTACCGGCTGACGTCGTCACCTCATTCGATCTCACTGGGGTCAACGTCCTTGTCGTCGACGATGAACCGGACGCACGCGGGCTCATCGCACGCCTGCTGACCGGTCGCCGTGCCACTGTTCGCACTGCGGGGTCAGCGGGTGAAGCGTTCGAGATGCTTCAGGCCGAGAAGCCTGACATCCTCATCAGCGACATCGGGATGCCAAACGAAGACGGCTACTCCCTGATCCGCCGTGTCCGCGCGCTCGATGCGGCGCGCGGCGGCAACATCCCTGCGCCTGCCCTCACAGCGTATGCGCGCACCGAAGACCGGATGAAAGCGGTGCTTGCCGGGTTTCAGATGCATGTCGCCAAACCCGTGGAAGCAGCGGAGCTCCTAACCATGGTCGCAAGCCTCGCCGGGCGTCGGTCGGAGTAGGGCACTGGTGCGGCGGCGCTTCTGCGACCGGCGAGAACATTGGACTTTGCCGCCGGTATTCAGCCGCAGGTCGGTTAACCAGGACCGCCGGGCATTTGACTCAGCTCTTCGATCTTCACCAGCGCTGCCCGTCTCAAAACTGAATGCTATAGGCTTCCACCAGTCCGACGCCGATGTCGCCACCCTTTCCAGCTACGATCGCGGTGTAGTTCCCGGGCGGGAGCGTCGCGACGATAGCTGATTCAAGTTCGTTGTCTGGTGGGATGCTTGTCTCGCGAATAACAGCTTCCTGCGAGCTGCCCGTCGAACTGTCTTTCTTCCAATCATCATTTGAGGCGATCTTATCGCCGCTGCTGTTGTGGAGTTCGAGTGTCGGGTTACTAAGCGCGTCAGCAAGTTGTAGCGAGGGGCCAAGCGCTCTCACGAGCACCTTACCGGCACCCGTGATGCCTGGCCCAAGGATAAATCCACCGATCATTACGTTGTCGCCTGCGCCCACGAACGCGCGCGTGCTGATATTCGCAAGCTGCGCGGATGAAGACTGATCCAGGTCGTAGGCTTCGATTAGCGCCTGCCCGGTGGCGCCGTTCTTGCCGCGCACGATCGCGCTGTAAGCCCCGGCAGGAAGCGTCGCGAGTATCGCGGACTCAGCATCGTTTTTTGGGGGAATCGTCGTCCCACTAATCTCCGCTTCTTGGGATTGGCCCGTCGCGTCGTTGACCTTCCAGTTGTCGTTCGAGACGACGTTGCCATTCGGCAGATGAAGTTCCAAGATCGGGTCGATGAGCGTCCCTGTAATCGGCAGCGATGGTCCGCTCGCGCGCAGGAGCACGTTCTTCGAAGGGCTGCCGGTGATGATAAAGCCGCCGATCAGAACGTTGTCTCCGATGCCGACATTCAGCCGGGTGGCAATGTTCTGGAGCTGTGAGGAATCGTAGAGTTCGGCACTCGCCAGCCCGTCGCCGTAAGCTCCGCCCGCGATGAGCACTTTGCCGGAAGGGAGCAGAGTCGCACTGTGGGACGCACGCGCTGCAGCAACGCTTCCGACCGTGTTCCAACGCCGGGATGCGAGATCGAACATCAGCGCGGTGGTTCCGTTACTCGCGGGTCCCGGCCCAAGGGCAAAGCCACCAACAAGCAAAACATTGCCACTCGGCAGCAGAGTCATGGAGTGCCCTTTGAGGGGGTTCGGGAGGCTTCCGGTCACAGTCCACTGTTCAGTCAATGGGTTATACAGTTCGGATGTAGCACTCGCTCCGCCGCCAGCCACGAGAACCTCGCCGCCCGGCAGCGAAGCCGCCGTGTGATCACTACGGGCAGCGTTGAGGTCGCCAGTGAAGGACCAGGTGCCGCGCACTGGATCGTACAGCTCAGCACTCGCGAGAGTCCGCTCACCGGAATAGCCCGCGGTGTAGATATACCCACCTGCAACGAGAACCTTGCCGTTCGCCAGCACAGTCGCCGTATGATGGTCTCGGCCGGTTTTCATCGCTCCGCCGGGGGACCACGTTTCGCTCTGTGGGTCGTACACTTCCGCCAACGCGACCTCGGTGCCGCTAGTGTCGAATCCTCCCGCTATTAGGACTCTACCGTCCCGAAGCAGTGTCGCCGTGTGGCTAAACCTATTCGGGTGCGGGGCGCCGGTGCTACGCCATACGCCAGTCGCGGGATCGTAAAGTTGAGCTGTGGGATTTTGTCCCCCTGTTGCGAGCACCTTACCGTTCTGCAGCAACGTAGCCTTAGTGAAGGGAGCGATCGCATTTCCGGTGGCCGACCAAGTTCCAGTCTTTGGATCGTAAAGCTCTGCGCTTGTCGGCGGCGGGTTGATAAAACTGGTTCCGCCGGCAACGAGCACCTGACCGTTCTGGAGCAAGATCGCAGCATGGCCGTCGCGTGGAATTGACATACTCCCGGCAGGCGAAAAATGAGAGGAACCCGCGAGACAGGTGTGTGCAAGGAACACTGCTCCAAGCACAGAAATCCTCACCCGGAACGCGAGCCGCCGATCTGAAGAAGCACGTAACAGAAGTGCGATTCGTGTCCGGCAGCGCTGTTCCGGCGGCATCCGCCGATCCTTATGTATTCGTCGGAATGGGTCAAGCGGACGTAAAACTGAGACACTGCCGCTAACGAAGAACGGGGCGCCGTATGCTTGTTACCAGCGCCGTCGGACCGTCGCTACTCCTGGCAAGGAATGAGGTAATGGAACTTCGGATCCGCCTTCGAAGCAAAGAGTACCCAGCCCGCGAGCGGCTTCTTGATTTGGATCCAATAACTACCATCCGCCTCAACCTGGATCGCCGGACGGACGAGGTCCGGCCCGTTGTCCTCACCACCGAGCTGCACCTTCTCGCCGGCTTGGAGCGAACCGATCTTCTTCCCTTTCGATGAACCCTTCGCCCGCACGATCAGGCCTACGCCGTCCGAGTGCAGCTTCTGACAGCGCGTCATCACCTCGTCTCCGGTCGGCAACTGCGCCGCCGCCTCGCGGATGCCTCCAAGAGAAATGATCAAGACGGCAAGTGAAAGGAGAAGTTTGCGCATCCGGTCCTCTAGCGGCAGCGGCCCTTTCCGTAAACCGTCACGACAACAACAGCAGCGTCCCAGTGTACCGCCAGCGGACGGCAATTGCATTATCTACTTACCACACTGACCGCGAACCAGGCGGGCTTTAGAGCTGCTAACGGTTCTTTGAGCTTCTCCAGCTCAACGGCCGGACCGTGCACCTCCAGCCGGGTCAGATCAGCGATCTTGAGCGCCTCTTTCAGCATCGCGTCCACATCGGCCAGGTGCGCGAGTAAGCCGTCCGCATCGCGATACCCTTCCCGGCAGAACACTTCGTCGCCGTTGATCGTGAATTCGTAGAAGAGATTCTTCGCTTCCGCGCGGGTCGTCTCCGCGAATCGCGGCAGTCCCGCCTTGAACGTCTCCAATTGTCCCGCGTGCACTCGGAAGTAAGGGTGCAGGCTTACAAAGCCTGAAAGGGATTCCATTACACGACGGTGCTAAATCCTCGAACGCAAGTCTAGCCCCTAGGGGTGCGAAATCACCTCGGACCGATACTGGGCGCTGAGCGGCGCTTTGCCAACGCCGAAGCTCGGCCGACAGCCAGGCACAAATCGGTCGTGACACACCGCCGCTACCGAAGCCCGACAATCGACAGCGTCTCGAACATAACTCTGCTCCGCACTTTTCAGATCGCGAGAAATCTTCTTCACTCGTTTCGTGAGCATGACGGATACTCCTCCCCCGCTATGGCAATCCGTTGTCGGCGACACCGAGCCGTGGCGACGTGGCCGACTCGCGCTCGTCATCCTCGCCGTGCTTACCGCACTCATGCAGGCGTTCACGCTTTCAAGGCTTGTGCTGACCGGCGCTATTGAAGCCGTCGCGATCCAAGCCTCACTCGCCGCGCTCTTTTGGCTGCAGTTCTACTTCATCTGGATTGGCATCCAATGGGTACGCTGGCTGCAGGGCGCCTTCTCCATCTGCTTCGGCTTTATCATGCTAATCTGGGGATTCGTCTGGGGTGCCGGGCTGCTGATTCCCATCGGCACATTTACACTTCTCGGAGGCAGCTACGTTGGTTTCGCTCCTGCCGTCTACTTCTTCGCCATCCGACAACGGGAGAGGCGCGATTGGCGGATCGCCTTGGCCGTCGGTGCGGTGTTCCTTCTGCTGGTCGCTAGCCTAGGCGCATTAATCTTCGGGCTTAGCCGCTATCGCCTCGAGCTCGAGTCGCGCGCGCACGACCCAGGCATAGGAGCGGTTGAATTCTTTGCCGTCCTTGTCTTTGCCGGCCTCCGTCGAAGTCCCGCAAACCGTCGCCATGTCAGGGCTATAGACGTGCACCTTCATGCTGTCGTTCTTCGACCCGGTATAGGTATCGGTATCTCCCTTGATGTGCTGCACTGTGCGCTCTTGTCGGTGCCGAGTTCGATAAGGAACTGATGGAGCACGTGCGCAAGGACCATCTAAAGGCGATCGCATTGTTCACGAAAGCTGCCAATGCTTCGGTCGACCCCGACGTGAAGGCTTTTGCAGTGAAGAGCCTTCCTGCACTGCAGGAGCATTCCACGATGGCCGGCGGCAACGTGTCGGTCGAGGCGCACTAAGCGCCTCTCTTCGCCTAGCTGATCCCGGAGAATCACTGCTCGCGGACGCGCAGCAGACAGTGGTTTAACTTCCCACTGAGCTCCCAAACATAATAGAGCGACGCACGCCCGTTGCGGTAGATGAGCGTTTCATCCGCGCCGGTGTGGCTGATGCCCTTCTGTTTGACCACATTTTTGTGAACGGTGCCGTTCACCCAGGCATCAAATGTCATGATGTTGCTGTCGTGAATCCTCACTTGGACCGGAGACCCACCAAGGTCAACGGGAGCAAATCTGTCGAGCGGCACGACCCAATCGATTCCGGCGAGCCGCCTCTCTTCGGCTTCCCGCTTCTCAATGTCGGCTTGGCGCTTTTCTAGGTCCGCGCGCCACCGCTGCGCTGCGGCACCCTTTTCCGCAGCCGCCTGCTCGGCTCGTCGCTTCATTTCCATCGCGGCGTTGTAGTTCGCGGCGCGCGCGTTGTACTCGGACTGGCTATCGCCGCGATCGGACGGCTGCGACGAGAGCGACTGCGGCGGCGAGCTAGGCAGAACCGGCGTCGAAGGCAACCAGGGGCGAGAGGGAGCCGCCTGTTGAAGGGCCGACGCCCCGGTGGAGTTGTTCAACAATTGTGGCGCAACGGCGGCGTAGCTCGCGGCTACCGTCTTATCGAGCGACGACCGCTCCGAAGCTCCGGGCGATCTTTCCAACGCCAGCACATAGGCAAGGCCGCAGCCAATCATCACCACGGCTGCCAGCGGCACGATCGACGCATTGCGCTTTGGACGAGGCGGCGACTGCCGCGCTTCGACGGCGGGCGACACACCATACTTCAATAACGGGAACAGCTCGTCGACCGTTCGCCAGGTGCGACTCTGTGCGAGTTTACAAGGATCCTGGCCCTGTAGCCGGCCAGCTTCGAACAACTCGGAGATCTGCTCGCCAGTGACGGGAGTCACAACGTCGTCGGCGGCCAGATCATACAAATTCACGCTAAATTCGAGAGCAAGAGGGGTGCCGAACGGCGAACGGTAAGGTGCTAACGGCATTCCCGTTGTGTTCGGCTGCAACGGCACTGCGTCAGGTCACGATCGAAAGACCGCCGCTACAGCGGCATCTCGGTTGAGCTGTGATCAGCCGCTCGATCACTGAGCAGGAACAGGAGCATCGATGCGCCGCCGATCGCAGCCCCTGTCGCGGCGGTCATTCCCCAGCCGCCGCGATCGAAGCAGAGGGAACCGAGGATTGAACCCATCGCGCCGATCGCAAACATCGAGGTGAGATAGATGGAGTTCACGCGGCTGCGGGCTTCCTGCGAGATGTCGAAGATGATTTTCTGGCCGGTGATCTGATTTAACTGCACGGCGGCGTCGATCAGGAAACCGGTTGCAGCAAAAGCGATGACCATCCCGGCGGCGGCGACGAAGCCTGCGACGATGAACCCGCCGACGAGGATGAGGTGCGCTAGCAGGGTCGCGAGACGCGTCTTCCCGTGATCCGCCATCCAGCCGGCGAGCGGAGCGGCGAGCGCGCCACCCGCACCGGCAAGGGCAAAAAGGGCGACGCCATTTTGCGTGAAGTGAAAGCGCTGCAGGAGGACGAGGGGCGCTGCGGTCCAGAAGAGATTGAAGGCGGCGAAGAGTGCTGCCTGATACAACGCGCGCAGCCGGAGACGCCGATGCTGGCGGGCGAGCGTCACCATCGAGCGGAGGATGGTGGAATACGGGACTCGTGCACGCGGCCTGCGCTCCGGCAATGTCATCGCGAGCGCGACGCCGATTACTCCCATGAGTCCCGCCGAGAGGTAAAAGACAGATCGCCAGCCGAACGATTCTGCCATGAAGCTAGCGAGCGGCCGCGCCAGCATGATGCCGGCGAGCAGGCCGCTCATGATTTGCCCGATCGTGCGGCCTTGTCGGTCGGGCGCCGAAAGGTGCGACGCGAGCGGCAGAAGGATCTGCGCGCCCGTCGCGGCGATTCCGGTGACGAGTGAGGCAGCGAGAAACGTGGCCGGGCCGCGGGAGAGCGCGATCGCGAGACACGCGACGAATGTTCCCGCGATCATGAGCAAGGAGAGGCGGCGGTTCTCATAGAGGTCGCCTAACGGGACGAACAGAAAGAGGCCGATGCCGTAGCCGAGCTGCGTGAGAGTGACGATCGCGCCGGAGAGCGCCGGCGAGAGGCCGATTTCCGGCCCGATGCGATCGATCAGCGTTTGCGCGTAGTAGATGTTTGCCACCATCGCGCCGCACGCGAACGAGATCAGCCCAATCAAGCCAGGCGAGAGCACCCGCGCAGCTAGGTCGTCGTCATGAAGCATGCGATGCAATCGTAAGCGCGAACGGCAAAGGTGTCTCGGTTCATCCCTGTAGCCGCGTCACTGTGTTGACGCGTCCGCTTCCGACACGGCGACACAACAGCACCGGCGAGAGCCGGTGCGACGTGAACGAAGCCGCAGAGCGCGAGCTGTCGGGCGGCAGGGAATCAACACCGTGTCGACAAGCTTTCCGACGGCTTCTTCCTGTGAAGAACAAAAAACCGCCGGGGCATTTCTGCACCCGGCGGCTTTGTTATCTTAACGCTTTGCCTGCTAGCGTATCAGCTTCCGCTACGAATTTAGGTTCAGCGAATCCAGCGTCGGCTCATCGATGACTGCGGTTGCCACTAAGCCTGCGTCACCCTGGTAGCCAATCAGTGCCCTGCGTGTCAAAGGCCCAAGCAATCCGTCAACATTCCCCGTGTAGTAGCCCATCTCTTTGAGGGTTGCCTGCACGTTCGCGATCACGCGATCAGGCCGTTCGCCGCGATGACCGACATAGATGGGCGCATCATAGGCGTAGTACTCGTTCTGACGATTGTAACCCCAGGCAGGATACCAGTAGTTATTATTCTCGTAGTAATAACCGCCGCCGATTAGTTCCACCCGGCTATAACGGGACCGATAATAACCTTCGTCATGATATTCCGGATGATAGCTCCGGTAGACTTCATACTGCGGCCCCTGCCAACGATCACTTCCCTCGAGGCGATAGTTCGGATTGAAGGTGACTGCCGGGACCAACTGGGGGTTCGGCTGCGCAGTGAAGTTCGAATACTGAGTCTGGATCTGCTGCACCTTCTGCACGTCTGGCTTCTTCGTCGCCGCCGCCGTATTTGGTTTCGGAGTTGGAAGTGGCGCTGCTGGCGATGTCGTCATCGCAGCCGCTGTCGAGCTTGCGGCAGCAGTTGGTGTCGGAGACGCGCTCGCGCTAGATGCTGGAGCTGCCGTCGCAGTTGCCGCTGGCGATGCCGTGGCAGATGCGGAGGCGGCAGGAGTCGCGGTGGCGGTCTTTACCGGCGCGATTGTGGCACTTGGCGCAGTCGCTGCGGCTGGGCTCGAGCTAGTCGCTCCCTTAGCAGTGGCCGCTGGAAAAGCTGTCGCAGCTGGCGTTCCCTTTGGAGGGGCAACTGGCTTTTCAGCCGCGGCTGGCTCCTTCTTGTTCTTCTTCGGATCTTCCATTTTCGCGGCAGGAGTCGCTGCTGGCTTTGGCGGGGTCATCGCAGGCGTGGCAACCGGCTTAGCAGGCGTGGCAACCGGCTTAGCAGGCGTGGCGACTGGCTTAGCAGGCGTGGCGACTGGCTTAGCAGGCGTGGCGACTGGTTTCGCCGGCGTGGCGACTGGCGGAGCGGCCGGCTTCTCTGTCTTTGGAGCTTTCGGTGCTGGTGCCTGCGGCGCTTCAGGCTTCGGCGGCTGTGGCCGTGCGGTTTCAGGTTTTGCTGGCTGCGGCGGAGCAGTCTCAGGCCGGCCTCCAGGTGCACCTTTTGGCTTTGCTTCCGAGGCTCCCTGCCCCTTTCCTTTTCCGGCGGGCTGTTTTTGCCCGGGCGATGCGGATTCCTCCGGCTCTTGTGCGATTGCCGCAGTGCTCGCCAGGGCGAGCGCGCAGCCGATCAGTAAGCTTGTGAACTTTTTCATGTGTAATGTGTTTGGTCGTCAAACGCCCGAGAGTTATTCACGTCGCGGCTTTTTGCCTGCGAGCTGCAACCATCAAACGAGCACCTACGCTTCGTGCACGGGCCGGGCTTCGGTTCCCTCCCCGCGATTTAGTGGCTAGGAGCATCGGCGGTTACGAACCGTCCCTAGAGAAGATCGGCATTGATTCCAGGCCGATGCGAACGTTAGCATCGGGCGTTGATGAACAAGACGGGCAGGGTCGTGTGACCCATCACCCGGCTCTTGCTTATCACGGTCGTTTGGATCACAGCTGCGACGATGAACAGAGTGATGGATGCTGGTGATGAGTTTCCGGCATTCAAACCGGACGACAGAATCCTGTTCCAAGGCGACTCCATCACGGACGCAGGCCGCACGCGCGACCTGGACCCGAACGTGAGTCTTGGTGGCGGCTATGTCTTCATCATCGCGGCCCGAGCGGGCGCGATCTATCCCGAGCGTCACTTAACGTTTCTGAACCGCGGGGTTAGCGCCAATAAGATCTATGACCTAGCATCACGCTGGCAGACAGACACGGTCGAGCTGAAGCCGGCTCTGGTGAGCGTTCTCGTCGGCATCAACGACACCGTCGCCGAGGTTTCGCCTAAAGATTACGAAGCTGCGTATGAGAAGCTACTCGCGCAGACTATGGCCGCACTGCCGAGCACGCGGCTGGTTCTATGTGAGCCATTCGCGCTCGCAGCCGGCTTTCACAAGAAGGACTTCGAAGGCTGGCGTGCCGCGGTGGGAGCACGCGGAAGGATCGTGGGAAGACTGGCCGCAAAATATGGGGCGGCGTTTGTGCGCTTTCAGCAAATCTTCGATGAAGCCTGCAAGCGTGCGCCTGCGGAGTATTGGTCACGCGATGGCGTTCACCCAACGGCATTCGGTCATCAGATCATGGCGGAGGAATGGATTCGCGCGGTTAGCGAGTTCCGGGAGTAGATCCGCCAGCATTAGAACGACGACACAGCTCCATTGCTGCGACTGTGCCCGCTCGCCGTGACGAGGCGTTCCCCGGCGCGACGAGACACATTGTCGTGAAATTAATATAGATTTTGACGACATCTGCCCCTATGCCAAGCGCGCCTCCTGGCCATCTCCGCATCAAGCCGGTGCAGAGCTTCGCGGAATTGATGGCCACGCGGTTCACGCATCCGGTGAATGCGCTTTGCTGGAGGCGGCAACTGCGCGGCGATTTCGCAGAAGTGGTTCAAAAGCTGGGCAGTGCTGGCGAGGAGATCGTCACGGTCGAGGAGGAACAACTCGCCAGCCTCGAACTCAGCGCGGCGGGACAAGCGGCAATCGAGTTTGTGCGAGAAGACCTGCGGCGGTTGCAAGAAGTCGAGCGCGATCCGGTGCTCAACTGCATACATCGCTACCCGCGGGATGAAGGCCGGGCGCCGGTGCGGACCGATGTCTTCTCATGGCACGCCGACAGCGCGCCGATTGAGGCTGATACCTGGCTCTGCACTTACTATGGCGCGCCAAGCGAGGGACTACCTAACGAGCAGGCGCAACGGCGCGTTGACATTCCAGAAATCCGCGCCGAGCTCCTCAAATTTCTAGGCACGGAAGAAGACGACGCGGAATTTCAAGCCACGCTGCGCGAGCATTGCTTTGACCTGCACTACGCAGCGCTGGCAGATGCGCGACCCTATTCGTTCGGCGTCGGCAATCTCTGGCGGATAGCGGTCGACTGGCCAGGCAGCGCGGTGCCACCGTGTATCCACCGCGCACCCGACACGATTGCGGGTGAGCTACCTCGCTTGCTCCTAATCTGCTAACCGCAAAGCTCCGCGCGGCTAACTCGAAGCCGCCGTCTTCGAGGCTTGCGCGTTGATCCAGGCGTTAACCCTCTCCTGCAGCAGATCCAGCGGCATAGCGCCGCCGTTCAGGATTTCGTCGTGGAACGCTTTGATGTCGAACTTCGATCCGAGCTTGGCTTTCGCGTCGTCGCGCATTCTGCGGATAGCTAGCTGTCCCATTTTGTAGGCTAGTGCTTGGCCGGGCCATGCAATGTAACGATCGGTCTCAGTCTGGGCGACGGTGTCGTTCACATCGTTCGCGTGCATATATTCAATGACTTTGTCGCGGCTCAAGTTCTTATCGTGAATGCCCGTGTCGACGACTAGCCGCACGGCTCGAAAGAGCTCGGAGTTTAACCGGCCATAGTCGGACACAGGGTCCTTGTAGAAACCTATTTCCTTGCCGAGTTCTTCGGAATAGAGAGCCCAGCCTTCCGCATAGGCAGAGTAACCGCCATGCAGGCGGAATTTAGGTAGACCTTCCAAGGTCTGCGCGATGCTGATCTGCATGTGATGGCCGGGCACGCCTTCATGATAGGCAACGGCTTCGTCGAGCACGAGGGTGCGATGCGTCGGGTCGGCGACAGCAACGACGACGCGGCCTGGCCGTTTACCATCCGGGGTGCCATTCACGTAATGAGTCGCAGCCGCCTTCGCGAAGCCGGGGATCGGCTCAACGGTCACTGGCGATTTCGGGAGCAATCCGAACAGCTCTGGCAGCCTGGGCTCCATCTGATGAATGTACTTGGCAAAGTCTTCGACGATCTGCTGCTCGCTCTGTGGCTTCCACTTCGGGTCGTCATTGACGGCTTTGCGAAAGCTGGCGAGGTCATCGTGTCCCTGCGCCTTTGCTAGCTTCGTCATTTCGGCGGTGATGCGTTCGACTTCCTTTAGGCCAATCTCGTGCACCTCGGATGGCGTCACGTTCATTGTCGTCATGTTCTTGACTGCTTCCGCGTAGCGACGCTTGCCTTCCGGCAGCGTTTCGACCGAGATCTCGGCACGTCCTTTCGGGTCGTATTCAGTGCGGAGGAATTCAGCGAACTTCTTATACGCGGGCATGACGTCGTCACTGATTGCCTTCGTCATATCGTCAGTAAGGCGCTGCTTATCCTCGGCCGAGAATTCTGCCGGGAACTTCTTCGTCGGCATCGCGAACGGATTTGCCGCGACGATGCCATCGCACTGCTCAGGCAGCTTCTCGAGCACGAGCTTCGGCGGCATCAGACCGTCCTTCATTCCCTGGCGCATCACTTCCATCGTCTGATCGAGCACGCGCGGGATCTGGTGGAGCCGCGCGATGTAATCCTGGTAATGCTCGACGGAATCGAGCGGCACGCCTTGAGGCAAATCAGCGAGACGCGTGTGGACGCCATTCTGTTGGTTTACCGGCATCTCAAAATTCTTGAGCTCGTAGCCGATATTCTCGCGCTCCAACTGCCGCTCCAGCAGGCGATGGCTCAACAGGTCAGCGTCGACCATGCCGTCGGTCGGGATCGCTTTGAGGCGCTTGAGGAAGTCGTTCGCTTCAGCGTGCTGGCGCGCAATTTCCTCGAGTGAGTTCTGTCCTAGGAGCGCGTTATACCGGTAGTCGCCAAACGACGTCGCACGCTCTGGTGAGTTCTTTAACCCCGTCTCATAGAACTCCTCGAAGAGCGCGTTCTGTTTTGCCACGCGTTCGGCGACGGGCGCCTGCTGTGCGAATGCTGACGATGTTAACCCGACGATCGCTGCCAAACACGTGTGTCGCATCATGCGTCACGCTAGCAGAGACGAGGCGACGCGCACGCGTGAGCTAATCGCCCTCTGGTTGCTGAGGAGAACTACATCACCATCCCGCCGTCGACGCAGAGCACCTGACCGGTGATGTATTTCGCTTCCGGCGACGCGAGAAAGGCGACTGCGCTGGCGATGTCGTCCGGTTGGCCTAGCGAGCCGAGCGGAATTTTGCTCAGGATGTTTTTGCGGATTTCATCGGGGAGCACCGCGGTCATGTCGGTCTCGATGAGACCTGGCGCGAGTGCGTTCACCGTGATGCCGCGGCTCGCCATTTCGCGCGCCAGCGACTTGGTGAAGCCGATCAGTCCCGCCTTGCTCGCGGCGTAGTTTGCCTGGCCGGCATTGCCGATCAAGCCGATGACGGAGCTGATGTTAATGATGCGGCCACTGCGCTGCTTGATCATCGGGCGCTGGATTGATTGCACGAAGTTGAACGCGCCTTTCAGGTTCGTGTTCAACACTGTGTCCCAATCTTCTGGCGACATGCGCATGCTGAGACCGTCGCGAGTGACGCCGGCGTTATTTACGAGAATGTCGACGCGACCGAAGTCTTCGAGAATGCGCGCTCCGATCGCTCGCACGGCGGCATGATCCGACACATCGACGGAGTAAGCTTTCGCCGCGTCAGCGCGGGACGCGTTGATCTCATCTGCGGTGCGCTGCGCGTTCCCCTCGGTGCGGCTGACCGATGCGACGCGCGCGCCTTCACTCGCAAGTCGAACGGCGATGGCATGCCCAATCCCCCGCCCTGCTCCGGTTACAACTGCGATCTGGTTTTCGAATCTCATTATGATTTCACCTTCACCCACTGTTTCATCCGCGCGCTTTCGCTGGCGGCGTCGAGCACGCGCTGGTTGCGCAAGCCATCTTCGAAGGTCGGCTGCACGCTCTTTCCCGCAACGACTGCGCCCACAAAATCGGCAACGGTGTGCACGAAAGCGTGCTCGTAGCCGATGATGTGCCCCGGCGGCCACCATCGTTTCATAAAAGGATGCGTCGGCTGCGTCACAAGAATGTCACGGAAGCCGCGGCTATCTTCCGCCTCGCGTGCATCGTAGAAGCGCAATCGGTTCATTTCTTCCAAATCGAAGACTAACGAGCCGGCGCTGCCGTTGATTTCGAGCGTGAGCTGATTCTTGCGGCCTTGCGCGAAACGCGTCGCCTCGAGGTTAGCCATCGCGCCATTCCGAAAACGGCCGATCATCGAGACTGCGTCATCGACGGTGACCTTGCCCTGCTTGCGCGAGCCAGCGGTGAGCGGCCGCGCCTTCACAAAAGTCTGCATCGTCGCACAGACTTCGCTGAACTCGCCGACGAGATAACGCGCAAGATCGATGATGTGCGAGTGAATGTCGCCGTGCGCGCCGGAGCTTGCGGTCTTCGCCTGCAGGCGCCAGACCAGGGGAAATTGCGGGTTGGCGATCCAGTCCTGCGCGTAGCGCGCTCGATAGTGGTAAATGCGATCGCCGAGCTCGCCGCGTTCTATGATCTGTTTCGCGAGGGCGATGGCGGGAATGCGCCGGTAGTTATGGCAAACCATGTGCACGACGCGCGCGTTCCGGACGGCGGCGAGCATCGCTTCGCACTCGGCAACATCGCGGCCGAGCGGCTTTTCGCAGAGGATGGATTTACCGGAACGCGCGGCCGCAATCGCGATCTCATGGTGCGTGTCGTTAGGCGTGCAGATGTCGATGACATCGATCTCGGGATCAGCGACAACGTCGCGCCAATCTGTTTCCGACGCCTCCCAGCCGAGTCGCTGCGCAGCGTCGGCGCCCGCAGCGGCGTCGCGTCCGCAAATTGTCTTCGTGCGAATGTCAGCCGGGAGGTCGAAAAATCGCGGCGCCTGCCGCCACCCATTCGAATGCGCGCGGCCCATGAAGTTGTAGCCGAACAGCCCAACTGACAGTTTTCGCCGGGCCTTCACGCGCTCAGGAGCGGAACAGACTGAGAAAGGCCACCTCGAGCGCGAGTGCCTCCTGGATGTTGCGCGCGAGCTGATCGCGGAGTTCTTCGACTCGCCGGACACGCCGGAGAATGCCAGGCGTGGTCAGCTTCGCCGCGATCGCCGTTGTCTCTGATTGCGCGACCGGCAACTCGAAGCGCTGGACTCCCGTGCTCGCACGCAAAACATCCGACCACCAGCGGAACAACACTTCGACGAGCCGCGCCCGCCGTTGCACATACATGCTCTCGTTCAACGCCTTGAAGTGATCTTCGCGGTCGTCGAGCCACGCGCCATCCGTGGTGTTCTTGTAGCGCAGCTGCTCGGCTTTCAACGCCGCAGCGTTCTGCTCCTGGATGCTCGCGCGCAGTTCGCCAAGCAGCCGCTGCAGACCTTGAGAGAGCTGATACGCGGCTTGCACGCCGCTCAGATCGCCCGTCGCGTTTTCGCGGAGCAACTCGACGAAGGCTGTCTCTTCTTCCGACGCTTTGATTGCTTCTGGCGCGGCGAGTGGGAGCGGGATACAGCGCGACAGAATCGTATCGGGCAACGCTTCCGGGAGTGCGCTAAGCAGGAGCAACAATGAGTCGTTAGGCGGCTCTTCGAGCGTTTTCAGAAATGCGTTCGCGGCTTGCGGCTGCAGCCGGTCGGCTTCGGCCACGATCGCGACTTTCCGCCGCCCATCGGCAGCACGCATTTGTAACGAATGCTCGAGCGCGCGGATCTGCTCGATCACGATGCGGCGAGACTTCGATTCCGGTTCGGCCACGTAAACGCCCGGTGTGCCGGCGGCGAAGACGTCTTCTGAGGCAGTGCCGTTCACGAGGTTAGCCAGACGATTGGCGAGCTGGCGTTTGCCTGAACCGGACATCCCGGAAATCAAATACGCGTGCGCCAGCCGCTGCTGCGCGTGCGCACGCGCAAGGTAAGAGAAGGCAGCGTCGGGAGAGAAGGCCACGCGTCTAAACTGCGGATTGCGGACTGCGGATTGGGGAACTTCGGAAGTGCTCGTTCGCTTCCAGCGTTTGCCAAATCGATGCAGCCATTTCGTCGACGGGTCTCGAGGCGTCGACGAGGCGAATGCGTTGCGGCTCGCGTTCGGCCAGCGCGCGGTAGGCAACGCACACACGTTCGTAGAACTCCACCGGCTCCTGCTCCATTCGATCGGGTGCGCCAACCGGACGGACCCGGCGCATCATCCGCTCGCGCGCCGTCGCGACATCGAGATCGAGAACGAAGGTGAGATCGGGGACACACGTGCCGACGGCGAAGCGGTTTAGTTGCTCGACCGCCGCGGCATCGAGTTTCCGTGCGGCGCCCTGGTAGACGGTCGTGGAATCGAAGAAGCGATCCGAGATAACCAGCTCCCCGCGATCCAACGCGGGGTGGATTGTCTCGCGCACAAGCTGGCTGCGGCTCGCCGCGAAAAGCAGCACTTCGGTTTCCGAAAACATCGCGGCGCTCTCCGGTGCGAACTGCAGCAGGTGTTTGATCTGTTCGCCAATCGTGGTGCCGCCGGGCTCGCGCGTAAGGATAAACGCGCGGCCTTCGCTGGTCAGCCGCGCGGCGAGACGCTGCACTTGCGTCGACTTGCCGCAGCCTTCGGACCCTTCAAATGTAATAAACAAACCGCGCGGCATCCGCCGAGTGTGAAACAGCCGCGGGCGGTTGTCGAATCGCCGATGCGCAGGTATTACTCCGCGCATGAAGAACTTCTGGCTCGTGAAGCAGGAGCCGACTGCCTATTCGTGGGACGACTTCGTGAAGGACGGCCGGACGAGCTGGACTGGCGTTCGCAACTTCACCGCGCGGAACAATCTGCGCGCGATGGCGAAGGGCGACGCGGTGTTGTTTTACCACAGCGTCGTCGGCAAAGCGGTTGTCGGAATTGCGGAGGTTTCGAAGACTGCTTACCCGGATCCTACCGCCGACGACGGCGACTGGACCGCCGTCGACCTCGTCCCGAAACAAGTGCTCGCGCGCCCTGTCACGCTTGAGGAGATCAAGCAGAATCCACTGCTCCAAGAGACGGCGTTGCTGCGGCTGTCACGATTGTCGGTGCAGCCGTTGGCCGACATAGAGTTTCGCGAGATTGTGCGGCTCGGCGGCAGCTAGAGCGCGTCGATTGCGCTTGTTTGTCCGAGTTCGCGCGGGGAAAACTGGATCGTGACTTCTGCCGACGCGACCGTCTTCCCGATCTTCGCCGCCGCGGCGGAAGCGGAGAAGCTACCGGCAGTCGTGTCGATCCATGACGTGGCGCCGACCACTCGAGCAGCGTCGGAAAAAATCGTGGCAGAGCTCAGCCGGCGCGGGATTAATGTCTGCTCTCTTCTCGTAGTGCCGGATTATCACCACAGCGGCGGCTCGATGGCGGATCGCGGCTTTGTGCAATGGCTCCGTGATCTCGAATCTGCCGGACACGAGGTGGTGATCCACGGTTACTTTCATGCGCGACCGCGACGCAGCCGGGAATCGCTGCGCGAACGGCTGGTGACGCGGTTTTACACCAGCGACGAGGGCGAGTTTTACGACCTTTCGTACGAAGAAGCTCTGCGGCGGGTGTCGCAAGCGCGCGAGGAATTCGTTTCTGCGGGTCTCACGCCGCGCGGCTTTATCGCGCCGGCCTGGCTGCTCGGGCCAGAGGCGCAGCGGGCGGTGGCGGACGCGGAGATGGAATACACGACACGGCTTACGAACGTTCGCGACTTGCGCAGCGGAGAGGATTTCGCGGCGCGATCGCTCGTCTACAGCGTTCGAAGCGGGTGGCGACGAGGAGCCAGTTTGGCTTGGAATGCGGCGCTGGCGCGGGTCATGTCAGGCGCGGAGCTGCTGCGGCTCGCGATTCACCCACCTGATATCGAACACGACGCCATTTGGCGACAGATTAGCGCGCTCGCTGGTTCGATCGCGGAAGCTCGCACGCCAACGACCTACCGCGATTGGGTCGGGCAACGACGGCTCCAAAGCCGTCGAGACGCGTAGACTTCGCACATGAGCCGTTGCGATCTCCATGTGCATTCGCGCTACAGCGAACGCTCGCAGGAATGGCTCTTCCGCCGTTTCGATTTGCCCGACAGCTACTCCGATCCAGAGGAACTATATCGCGAACTCCGGGGACGCGGGATGCATTTCGTCACGATCACCGATCATGACACGATAGATGGCTCGCTGCGTATCGCGGACAAGCCGGATACTTTTCTGAGCGAGCAGGTTACCACCTATTTTCCGCATGATCCGTGCAAGCTTCATTTGCTCGTATGGGGCTTAACGGAGGCTCAACACCACGACATCGTAGCGATCCGGGACAACATCTTTGACCTGCAAAAGTATCTTGCCCGTGCGGAGCTTGCCCATGCCGTTGCCCACCCGCTCTACAGCATCAATGGCAAGCTCGACACGAGCCATCTCGAACGGCTGATCCTGCTCTTCAAGCACTTCGAGGGGATCAACGGCTTGCGCGACGCGCTGCTGAGCGAACTCGCGCAGGAGATCCTCACCGGCCTGACGCCAGAGAAGCTCGACGAACTCGCGAATCGTCACGACCTCGCGCCGACTCACCCAGAACCGTGGCGGAAGGTGCTGATCGGCGGATCCGACGACCATGGCGGTAAATTCCTCGCCTCGGCGTTTACTGAGACCCCTGCAGTCTCATCGAGCGATGCTTTCCTCCGTAATATCCGCGAAGGCTCGTGCGTCGCTCACGGCCATGCCGGCACTCCGCTGGCGTTATCGCACGGCTTCTACAATACCGTTTCGAGCTACGTGCAGGATCGCTACCAAACGCAGCTCGGGGCTGCCGCGCCGCTGCTTGAGACGATGTTCTCGCGCTTTCTGGAGGGCCGGGATCCGACAGAGTTTACGCTGCGTGAAAAGGCGCAATTCTTCGCGCAGGGCGTCATGTCCGGCAAAATCTTCGATCTCGCCAAGCGCGGGAACGTTTCGCTTTGGAAAGAGCTTTCCGGTTACTTCGCGCAACCCGAGGTCAAGGCACGCCTCGCACAGGAGCTTGACGGTGTCGCTGAGCCAGAACGTCGGACGTTCCTCATGGCTAACCTGGTCTGCGAACAGCTCGCGTTTCGCCTCTTCGAAAAGTTCGTGAAGCAGCTCACCAGCGGCAACATCCTCGAAGCGATCCAGGCGCTCAGCGGGATCACACCGATCCTCGTCGTTCTGGCGCCATACATCTACGGCTTTCATAGTCAGGCACCCTCGCGGATTCGGCTGCGGCAGCTTTGCGTGGACCTGATGGGCAAAGTCCCTCCGCAGTTGCAGAACCGAAAGCGCGCGTGGTTCACCGACACCCTCGAAGATGTCAACGGTGTCTCGACAACGATCCGCAAGATGGCGGCAGCCGCGAAAGAGGCGGGTGAAGAGCTGGTCGTGGTCACCTCGCGGCGCGATCTCACCGTCGATGACGATGTGCCGATCAAGAATTTCCGGCCGATCGGCGAATTCGAGCTTCCGGAGTATGAGCTGCAAAAACTGAGCTTCCCGCCCGTCTTACAAATCCTCGACTACATCCAGCGCGAGGGATTCACGGAGATCATCATCAGCACGCCAGGTCCGATCGGTCTGACGGGTGTGTTAGCGGCGAAGATGTTGAACCTGCAGATGACGGGCATTTATCACACCGATTTCCCGGAGTACATCCGCATCCTAACGGAGGACAGATTTCTCGAGAGCCTCGCATGGACTTACATGCGCTGGTTCTACGGGCAGCAGGACACGGTCTTCGTGAACTCGGAGCAATATCGCCGCAGCTGGATCGACCGCGGCATCGAGGAGGAGAAGCTCAAAATCCTGCCGCGCGGCCTCGACACTGTGCTTTTTCACCCGGCGCGGCGGGACGAGCGCTTCTGGGATCGCTTTCGCCCAAAGAAGGGAAACATTGCTGGTCCCGAAGAAGTTCGGTTGCTCTACGTCGGGCGAGTTTCGAAGGAAAAAGATCTCGACGTCCTCGCGACTGCGTATCGGCAACTCCGGGAAGCGAAAGCTCCAGTGACTCTCTTTATCGTGGGCGATGGTCCGTACTCTGAGACGCTGGCGCAGATGCTCCCAGACGCGGTGTTCACCGGCTACGTCGCCGGAGAAGAGCTCGCGAAAGCTTACGCGTCTGGTGACATCTTCGTCTTCCCGAGCACGACCGACACCTTCGGTAATGTGATCATCGAGGCGCAGGCGTCCGGATTACCGGTCATCGTTTCTGATCTCGGCGGCCCGAAGGAACTTGTCACACCTGGCGTAACCGGATTCGTGACGAAAGCGCTTGACCCGCATGCCCTTGCGGACGCCATCCGCGTGCTGGTCGAAAATGCGGAATTGCGCGCGAAAATGAGCGTCGCGGCGAGGGAAAGTGTGATCGATCGCAGCTGGCCGGTTGCCTTTCAACACTTCTGGGCGGCAACCGCGGTGTGATGCACGCACGAATTGACGTTGCTGGGCGTTTATCGATACGGCGACTGAACATGCGAACTTTTTGCTGCTGCATCCTAATCTTGCTTACAGGCACTCCGCTCTTTGCGGACGAGCAAATCCGGCAGGTGCAGGAAGAACTGCGCCGGCGCAATCTTTACTACGGAGACATCGACGGTCGTGCGACGGCTGAGATCGCGGCGGCGCTAAAGCGTTATCAGACGCGCAAAGGCTTCGCGCCTACTGGTCAGATCGATGAGGTCACAGCGAGCTCTTTAAACATCCAGGCGACGAATGCGGCCGCGCGAAGCCGTCCGCTTCTGCCTGATGTGCCAGTGTTAAAGAGTGACTCAGCCCGCGAGATTCCAGAGGAGCAGCGGATTGTCCTAGAACGTCAGGCCGAGCAAAACGGCGACGCCGCACCTACTCCCCTGCCGCCGGCCGAGGAGCCGCCGGCCGCCCAGAATCTCACGCCGGATCGCGTCACCAGATTTGTGGAGCAATATCTCCGCGACGGCGAAGGAAACGACATCGCCGCTCAAGCGGGTTACTTCGCGTATCCCGTCGAGTATTTCGACCATGGCACGGTAGGCGCTGATTTCGTGCACAAGGATGTCACGAATTATCTCAAGCGCTGGCCAGAGCGGAAATACACGCTGGCGCAGCCCGTCACCTTTTTCGCCGCACCGGCCAACGATGGCGACACAATCGTGGAATTCGACATCGCCTTTAACGTCGCGAACAAGCAGCACAGCGGGACGGGAAGGACGCGGAATTTTTGGACCGTGCGTGCGCAAGGCGACGAGCTCAAGATCGTCAGCATCCGCGAGCAGCGGTTGCGCGGACACTAGGAAAGGGGTTGCCTCGCCCGCTCGCTGTCGCTTTGCTGAGAGAGCGCCGCTCGGCCACCTTTTGTTGAAATGAAAGTCCAGACGAAGATCACGATCCTGCTTATCCTCGTCGTCACGACGTTTCTCGCAGGGCTCTGGGCATTCCGCTCGTATGACCGCCGACGCTTTCGCACCATCGCGGAGGAGCGCTACAGCGAGCGCAGCCAGTCGTTCAATGGCTTTCTCGACCATCATGGCTTGCCGCTGCAAACCATGGTCGAGGACTACACCTGCCTCGATCAGCTAGTCCACGCGATTGAGTTCAGCGATCGGCAGTGGCTCACCGAAGACATCAGCACGGAAAAGATCGAGAGTTTCCGCGCGAACGCGGTCTGGATTTACAAGCCCGACGGAACGCGCCTCTATGAGTTGCATAACTTCGATAGTGACGGCGTCGCAGACGTGCCTGTCCCGCCGGCAGAGTTCGCGCGCTTATTCGCAAAACAGCCGCTGGTGCACTTTTTCGCGCGGGTGCCGAAAGGTATTATTGAGATTCGCGGCGGCACGGTCCATCCATCGGCCGACTTTAGCCGACAGACACCGGCGCGCGGTTACTTCTTCGCGGGGAAACTCTGGAACGAGCCAAACCTCAAGGAGATGGCGATGTACACAGGTAACGAAATTACCGTGCGTCCCGCAACGTCTCGTGCCGGCGAGAATTATAACGACGAACAGAATGGGCTGATTGCGTTTTCGCGTCCCCTCGACAGTTGGGACGGGCAGACGGCTGTTGCGCAGTTGGTCGTGCGCAATGAATCGCCGATCGTGCGGGAGCTAAACCGATCGAGCCAACGCCAGCTTGTGTCGCTGATTCTGTTCTCGCTTGTCCTGCTACTTCTTCTCACCACGTCCCTACTCCTATGGGTAACCCGTCCGCTGCGCCGGATCATGGAGAGCTTGAAGCGCAACGATCCGGCGCCCATCGAGGGAATGTGCCGCGATGGCTCCGAATTCGGCGAGCTCGCGCGGACGACGAAAAAGTTTTTCGAGCAGCGCGACAACCTGTTCTGCGAAATCGAGGAGCGCCGCGTAACCGAAGAAGCGTTGCGCAACAGCGAAGAAGAGCTGCGTCACTCACAAAAGATGGAAGCCGTAGGGCGTTTGGCGGGTGGTGTCGCGCACGACTTTAATAACCTGCTTACAGCCATTATCGGCTACGCTGAATTAATTAGCAGCCGTGACGGCGGCACGTCGCAGGTCAGCCAGCAGGCGGACTTAATCAGGAAAGCGGGTGAGCAAGCCGCCACTCTGACACGACAGCTACTTGCCTTTAGTCGAAAACAGCTGCTGCAACCACGCGTAATCGACCTGAACGAACTCGTCGTCGACATGGAGAAGCTACTCCGGCGCGTGATCGGGGAACGCTTCGATTTGCGGACTTTACCGGAGGCTACCATTGGCCGCGTGATGGCTGATCCGACGCAGATCGAGCAGGTAATCCTCAACCTCGGAGTAAACGCGCGTGATGCCATGCCGACGGGCGGGAAGCTTGTTATTCGCACGGCGAACGTGCAGCTGGATAAGTGGCAGGCGCCGCAGATTTCGAATTCCCTAAGTCCGGGCGATTACGTCGAACTTTCTGTCACTGACACTGGCTACGGGATGGACGATGAGACCAAGGCGCACATTTTTGAACCATTCTTCACGACTAAGGGACCGGGCAAAGGCACGGGACTTGGGCTAGCAACGGTCTACGGAGTCGTCCGACAGAGTGGCGGCGGTATCACCGTCAATACGGAGGCAGGTAAAGGCACTACGTTCCGGATCTACCTACCTCTGGAGACGTCTCCTGCGGATCAGATCAAGCAAGCGCCGGAACCAATGTTAAAGACACAGAATTTCGAGACCGTCCTGGTCGTAGAAGACGAGGAGATTGTACGCGAACTCGTCTGTGACGTTCTCGCCGAACAGGGCTACAATGTGATGTGCGCTTGTGATGGCCGTGACGCGATCTTCAAGGCTGGTGAGTTTGATGGCAAAATCCACCTTCTCGTCACGGACGTCATCATGCCGAACATGAATGGTCAGGAATTGGCACAGCACCTCTCAGCGCTTCGACCCGAAATGAAGGTTCTGTATGTCTCTGGTTACTCCGATAACGACATCGGAGAACACGGCGTGCTCAATCCCGAGATCGATCTGTTACAAAAGCCGTTCACTCCCCAGACTCTCGCTCGCAAAATCCGGGACGTAATCCAGGACCACAGCTATGCCACGGCGGATCAATCATAGTAGGCTTCGCTACTTATTTATATCGTTAACGATCGTCGCGTTTTCATGCAGTAGCTGTCGACGCGGCGATCCCGCGCCGAACGTCGCCCGCGAGAAGCAAAGGGGCGAGGAGTCAGGCGTTCAAGATGCCGGACCGCGTCTGCAGCCGGGGGCGATCTGGAACAATGGGAAGCCGCTTGACGTGCTCTCGGCTTGGTATGATGTGCCGGACGATTCACTCGCAAAACGTCGGGCGGACGGCGAAGAATTCACCGCCGCGCATAACCGACTACCGATTGGCACGCTCGTAGAGGTAACAAACCTGCAGAACGGCAAGTCCGCGCGCGTTCGGATCACCGATCGCGGGATTCACGATCGCAGAGTTAAGCTGGACCTGTGCAAACCAGCCGCTGAACAGCTCGGCATAGTCGGAAAGGGTCTCGCGCGCGTTCGGATGCAGGTGATCGCGGAACTCGCCGGAGGGAGCAGCGACACCAGCCGTGTGACTTCCTCGCCGTGATTACCTAACAAATAACGGGTAGAGCGGGCCGCTCGGATTGAGCAGCTCCTGCTTATGCAGGCTGACCGCGAGCGTAATCTGTAAAAGCCACAACGCGACGACCGCACCAGCGATCCCGCCGAGCCGTCGCGACGTGAGACGGAACTCGAGACCGCGTAGCATCAGGTGCCGACCGAGTGCAACCTCGACTGCGAGCATCCCCATCATGATAAGCACTGCGGCGAAGATGGGGAAAGCGAGCCAGTTGAAGTAGATCGCCCGGGCGAACTCTCCGTTCAGTAGGTGGTGCATCGCTCGCGTCGTGCCGCAGAACAGGCAGGGCAAACCGCTGATCGCACCGCAAGAAGTTCGCAGCGGGACCACGAGCTGGTCGTGGGATCGATGAAGCGCAAAGCGGGTAGCATTCCGCCTATCGCTACAACAAGCGCGACCCGCCAGGCCACGTCGCGGGAACTTAGGCGGCGCTGAGTGTGAGCGTAAACCATCATGGCAAGATTGGTGGCGGTTCTGTTGTCGGCGGATCTGTCAAGGTCGGTGTCGGCTGGAGGGGGGCTACGGTTGCCCAGGAATCGTATTCAGGGCCAAACTGCCGCACGAACAGCAACAGAAACGCCATGAAGAAGACATAGACCGGCAGCAGGATCACCGTGCCGACGTATGGAATAGCTGTGATGCAGCAGGTAATGCACGTGAGCACGCACGCGATCGCCACAAAGGCAGCACCGAGCACAACCGAAAAGAGCAGGTAAAGAAGCACTGGGCCAGGGTGCCGGGTAACTAGCGCATTACTTTCACGGAAGGCCGTCGTCGCATCGCACCTCTGCCGATACATGATCGGAATCATAAAGCGGCTAACGAGATGAAGCCAAGCAGCTGCGGCGATGGCGAATATCCCTAGGAAAAAAACGCCGACGAATAGACCCACACCGCTGGGCCAGTCGCCATGCAGCGCAAATGGAATCAGTAGAGGTGCGCCGGCGAGTCCGAGCGCAAGGATGACACACAAAGCCGCGAGCAGAAGGAAACGAAAGTAACTGTTTCCTTCACGGGCGAACTCTCTCCAAGGTTCCACGATCGCAGCCCTGTTTCGCACGACGCAATCGGCGAAGAGGAACTTGCCCCGCGCTCCCACCCACATCAACGCGAAAACAACGGCGATCATCAGTAGCCCGCCGATGATGATGAGCGGCCACACCCAAGCCGGCCAGCCGGAGCTCGAATCACCAAAGTCCCGTGACACCGAGTGAAATTTCCAGTCGCCAGCCGATGAGAAGTTCTTGCTGAAGCGGTAGTTGCCACCACCGCCACCTACGAGATTAGCAAGAAAGGCCGCAAATCCTATTACCAGCCATTTCGCGATGTCGAATGGCTGAAACAGAATAACCTTCGTCAGGTCTATTGCTGCGCTGAACGGCGCAAAGATTTCGATTTTGCGGGGCGGGTCGTCCATGCGCGCATCTCACACGGAATTATCTCGCCCGGCAAGACATACCAGTAGCATCCGCGCCATCACTACCCCGCGACAGCTACATCGTGCCGAAGTAACGATCGCCGGCATCGCCTAACCCCGGCACAATATAGCCGACGTCATTTAGTCCGGCGTCGACCGCGGCCGTGAAGATCGGAACATCCGGGTGCGCGGTCCGCAACTGCTCGATGCCTTGCGGACACGCGACAATGCAAATGAACCGGATCGACGTCGCGCCGTGAGTCTTCAGCACGGCGACGGCTTCGCACGCGCTGTGTCCAGTCGCCAGCATGGGATCCAATAACAGCACTTCCGCCTCAGCCACTTCCCGCGGCAGCCGGCGATAATAGCTCACCGGCCGGAGTGTTTTCTCATCTCGATATAATCCGAGATGGCCGACCTGCGCGTCGGGAATCAGCCCTAGCATTCCATCGAGCATCCCAACGCCGGCGCGGAGGATCGGCACGAAAACAACGGGCTTCGCGAGCACCGCTGCGCGGCACATCTGCAACGGCGTTTGCACGTCGACTTCAACCGTCCGCCAACTCCGCGAAGCTCCGGCGAGCAGCAATGCCGAAAGCTCTTGGAGGTTACGACGGAAATCATGCGTGTTCGTCCCGGTTCTGCGCAGGATCGCCAATTTTGCCGCGACCAACGGATGGTCGGCGATCTCAACGAGCTTGTCGGCTATGGGCGAGACCGTTTCGATGGTTGCATTTGAAGCCGGTGGGCGCCCGGAAGCAAGCGCGCTGATTAGCGATACGGTTCCGGGGATTTCTGCATCACCTTTGTCCCACCGACTCTCGTCCACTGCCCGTCCTTGTTGCAGACGCCAACCCAGACGTCGCTATACTGGGAACCGGCATGGAAGGCTTCGTCATTGTGAGAAAAGTTCACGGCCATGATACCGTCCGCGATTCTATAGATGAGGAGATGGACATCGAGCGACGGGGGGTGAACCCGACTTTCCGTGGTGTTGTATCCACGCACGCTCCACCCCTTCGCCATTGAGAGGGCTATTTGATCGAACTCGCCGCCCGCTTCCGAGTGGATGATTTTCGGCTCGCCACCATGCGGCGGGACCTGCGCCACAATCCAAGCGGTTAGGTCCGAGATGCTCAGCGACTGATAGAGCTTCGGGCTTAAACTCATCTTCAAAGTCGAGACGGGAAAGTTAGGCAGATTTTGGAAGGTGCGCGGGTTGACCTTAACCTTGATCGTCTGCCCTTTCGCTGAGGGCGGCGCCGCAGGAGCGGCCTGCAATGCGGCGTGAGCGGTTATAAACAAGAGGCCGGCTAGCGTGATGGCTTTCATATTTTTCGGCGCCGAGTGTGACACGTTGAGATGCCGCAGGCTACAGAAATTGGACGTTTGACGAAAGACTCGCCCGACTCAGTTCCGGGCTTCCTCTCGCATCCGCACCGGCGACGCCGGAATCTTGTCGAGCACGATGAGTTGGCCTTTGTCATAGCGGCCAAACGCGAGCACCCCCGTTGGACATTCCTGCACACATGCTGAACACCGAACGCACTGCGGATCCTCCATTGGCACTCCTTTGTTCGCGAAGTTCATCACGTCGATGCCTTGGTGGCACACAGTCGTACAAACATTGCAGGAGATGCATTTCTCCTTCTCCGGGAAAATCCGGTAACGTGAGAAGCGCGCATAGATGTGCATCAAGGCCGCAAGCGGACAGAAGAAGCGGCACCAGACGCGTCCGGAATATTTAAAGTAGAGACCTACCCCAATGATTCCGCCGAGGAAAACATCCACCAGCCACTTGTAGCCGACAGGATTCACGATCTTACCGGCGCTGTTCTTTCCCTCGAGCAGCAGATGGAACGCCGAGGCGAAGATCGATTGCGGTGCGATCCAGCCGGCAACCCGGATGAAGAGCAATAGGAAGGCGAACACGAGGATCACCTGCCCGGCCATGTTGAAGCGATTCCAGAAAGCCCCGTGCGGCATCTTGTGTCGCTGCTTGTCTCCCATCGTTTCGGCCAGCGCTCCGCACGAGCAAATCCAGCCGCAGTAAGCCCCTTTTCCCCAGCGCCAAATGAGCAACGGGATCAGCACGAATGTCTGGATAAATGAAATTACCAACCACCAAAGAATTGGCGCGTCGGTAAACACATTGTAGACCATCAAGGGCCAGGCGAGAACAAACCCGTACGCGCGCCAATAGGCGCGCGGATGTCCCCAGTCCGGCCACTGATGGGCGAGATATTGAGGCTGAGGGATGTAAGACTCGAAAAGATTGTTCCCTATCTTCGCGCCGAAGCCATGATCGAACCAGCCGTTATAACCGAGGTATGGCAGGATCAGTTCGGGCAGCAGGAACAACGGAAGCACCTGAACTAGCGCCAGCACGATCGTCTGCAGCGTGACGTAAGGGGTTTTCCGATGACGAATCCGCGCTACGCCGAAGCTAATAATCGCGATGCTGTAGAGCAGCGTGTAATAGAATGAACGCGACTTGAGCGAGACCGCGAGAGTCCCGAGAAAGGTGGCGCGATCGGCTACCTGGGCACTGAACCATGTGCCTAACGAGCTAAGCCAGCTCGGCATGTTGCCAGGGAAAGGACTAAGCCACGTCTCAGTTAGCCCGCCGGACTTCCATAGATATAGAAACACGCAGAAAGCCACGAATCCGGCCAGCGCCAGCCACCCGCTGCGTGTCCCCTCACCCGAGATTGGGATGCCTGAACGCCGGAAAAAGTCGAGCGGGGCTTCACGACCGAGCATGGTAAAGACCACGTCGTTCGGCAGTGAGTGCTCGGAACCGTTCGTGAGGAAAACTTGTTGTTCTTCGATTCGCGAGACCTGCGTCCCAAGCTGAACACTGACCGCTCCCTCGCGATCAGGCTTAAGGCCCTGCGTCATCGCGGGGGTAGCGTGCTGCGCGCTTGGCTGCTCCAATTGGACCTCCTCACCCACTCGATCAGCCAACGCCTTTAGCTTCGCGACGTTCTCTGGTTTCGCGCGCGAGAGTTCCTTTCCGCGATAGCTTAGCGTGACGTGCGCACCTGCAGCCGCGAGCGCGATAGCCGTCTCGAGTGCTGAGTCGCCGCCTCCGACAACAAGCGCATTTTTGTCAGCGAACTCCTTAGGATCGAACAGCCGGTTATAGACCTTCGCGAGATCTTCGCCAGGAACGCCCAGCTTCCTGAAGTTCCCGCTGCGGCCGATCGCGATGATCACTCGCCGGGCAGTGACGGTGGCACCTTCCGCGAGGTGGAGCGAAAGCGTGTCACCGTCGCGTGCGATACGTTCGACCCGCCCGGCTGTCACTTCGACACCCGCATCGCGTCGTTGTCCCTCAATTTCGGCGAGCAAATCCTCCTTCACCGCGGCCGTAAATTGCAGCCCACCGTCCAGCTTCATCTCCGACGGATACGTAAAGATCGGCTTCGCTTTCGGGAAGTTCACCACGGTGGAAAATGTTTCCGTCGCTTCCAGCACCACGAATCGGAGTCCAGCCTTCTTCGCCTCGATCGCAGCAGATATGCCTGCGACTCCGCCGCCCACGATCGCGAGATCAAGCACCTTCGCATCAGCCTGGCCGACGCCTCCGAAATCCTTTTCGCGCAGGATCGCGCGAACTGCGCGGGCACCGGTGAAAGACGAAAACTTGAGCAGCGGAATGCCGGTCAGATCACCGACGATTCGCACGCCCGCGAGATTCGTCGCACCATCCTCGCCGGAGACTGGCAGCTTCTCGACTGTGCCCGCCGGCCACTGCGTATGTAGCCAATGCGTGTAGCGCGCGAGGATGCCGGTCATGAGTGGAAATTGGCGCAACTCGGCGGCTATGTCGCTACTTTACCTTCGCACGTTCGGCGACTGCGATTCAGCGTCGCATCCCGTCCGCGCATTGCGCTCTGTCCCGAGTTCGCCGATTACTTCCGCTCATGAAAATGCTCGCTGCCATTCTCTCTCTGCTCGTCGCTTCGTCTCTGCAGGCTTCGCCGGTGCAAAAGTCTTCGCCGCCACCCAAAAGTGCGGCGTCACCGGCTGCTAAAAAAGCTGGCGCTCCGGTTCCGGCACGAGCAATGGCAGAGCCAACGCCGATGATCGCGCTGCCGAACTACGACGAAGAGAAGAGCACCCGTCTGCAAATCTTCCTCGACAACCACAACTTCGGTCCAGGGAAAATCGATGGGCAGATGGGCGAGTTCTTCCGCAAGGCGCTCGTGTCGTACAAAAAAGCGAACGGCATGCCCGTGACCGGCGCCGTCGACCAGACGTTTCTGGACGAAGTACCGCAAGCGTTCACCACCTGGACGATCCCGCCTGAAGCGGAAAACTTCGTCGGGCCAACGTCCAGCAAACCCTCCGAGCAGTCGAAATTAAAAGGGCTGAAATACGGGTCCCTGCTGGAGCTCACCTGTGAGCGGTTTCACGCGGCCGAGGCGTTCATCCGCAAGATCAATCCCGGGATGAATCTCGAGCAGCTGAAGCCCGGCGACACCGTGAAGGTGCCGAACGTGAATCCTTTCAAAATCGAAGATCTGCATGAAGGATTCGTGCCGGACAAGCCGGAGCTCGCGGGTCGTAAAATCATGATCGATACGCACGAGCGCTTTCTCGAAATCCATGAAGGCGACAAGCTGATCGCCGAGTTTCCCATCACGCCCGGATCAACCACGCTCCCGGCGCCGATCGGCACCTGGAAGATTCTCGGAATCGCAACGCTGCCTACTTTCCGTCATGACGAAGGCGTGCTGAATCACGGCGTGAAGACTTCGAATTTCTTTAACTTACCGCCGGGGCCGAATAACCCAGTCGGCGTTCTCTGGATGGGCTTGAACAAGCCGCATGTTGGCGTTCACGGCACGAATAATCCGGAGACGATTGGTCGTGCGGCGAGTCACGGGTGCATTCGAACCGCAAACTGGGACGCTGCGCGGATCAAAGATCTCGTGACCAAAGAAACCGTCGTAGAGATCTTCTAAGCTGCTCTGCTGACGCGCGAAGATATTTCGCGCGGGTTCGCGTGGTCGTCCGTCTAGGCTGGCAGACCGACCAGATGGATCTCTCCGACAGCGAAATTTATCGAGCTGCCATTCACGGCGATCGTGACGCCTTTGAAGCGATCATCCGCGGTTCGAGCCGCACTCTGTTCGCGATCGCCTACGGGGTTCTGCAGGATCGCGCGGAAGCGGAGGATGTGGTGCAGGATGCCTTCGTCAAAGCGTGGCGCTCGAGGTAGCGCGTGCGTGACCCGGAGGAGTTCCCCGCCTGGCTGGCGACCATCGCGAGAAACCGAGCACGTGATGCTGCGCGCAAGTGGCGCACCGTCTCGTTGACAGACGAATTAAACGAGGCGCCGGATCCCTCTGATCACCGAACGGCGAGCGGAAGCGACGATGTAGCGCACGAGGTTCATGCCGCCCTCGCCACTTTGCCCGACGCGCACCGCGTCGCGCTCACCGTCCGATATTTCGACTCGCTCGATTATGCCACGATCGAGCAAACACTCGGCCTAACGAACGGCGCGCTTCGCGGCATGCTCGGCCGCGCGCTGCAAACCATGCGCAAGCGCCTCCAACCAGCGCTCGCCTCGCTCAACCAATGACCGCTTTGACCATCCACGACGACATCGAGACCTGGCTCCCTGCTGCGCTCGATAACGAACTTTCCCCATCAGAAAGAACTGCGTTCGACGAGCATCTCACCGGCTGCGCGACGTGCAGGCAATTGCACCAGGAGGAAATAGCTATGAGCAAACTAATCGAAAACACACTGGCGGCTGAGCGACCCGATTTAGGCTTCGAGCAACGGATCATTTCGCGGTTCCGCAAGGACGTTCCGCGGCGCGTCGGCCTCACTGGCCTGATCGCGAGTCTTCTCCGCACTCGAGTGACCAGCTGACTGCAGCCGCTGCTCTCCTGCTGGCATTAGTGCAGGTAGGGAAGCTCGTAACGCGTGGCGAAAGCTACCTTGGGAATGAAGAGATCGTATCGCCTGTAGAAGGACTCCGCCAACTTCCTTCGTTTGTCGGAAGTGCGTCCACAGAAAACGACAACAATGGTGGACACGAACCCCACAAAAGGGCTGCCGCAGCGATGGCGCCAGCGGTCGGAATGCCGCGCCCGGCGGACACTTCAACCACGGCACAGCGAGCGATGACACGCGCTGCACCAGCGATGGCCAAGGCACAAGCACAGCGCCGATCGTCCGCCGACCAGGGCATGACGGTCGCCCAGGACGTGCCCGAATTTGTGGAAGAGAGGCCATCCGAACCTTCCGCTATCGTTCCCGCCGATACGAACCGGAAGTTGGTCCGCAACGCACAGGGAGAACTCGAGGTCGTTAGCTTCGATGAGGCTGCGCAAAAGATTGCCGGTTACGCGACAGAAGATCGCGGCTACATCGCGACGAGTAGTTCACAGAAGCAATCGAACGGAAAATTGCGCGGTGCAGTTGTTGTTAAAATTCTGCCGGAAAAGCTGGATGCGTTCCTCCTGAAACTCTCCGGTCTCGGCGAGCTAAAGAACCAGAGGCTCGGCAGTGAAGACGTGACGAAGCAATACTTCGACACCGACTCGCGGATGAAGAGCGCGCAGGTGATGGAGCAGCGGTTAATCGAGATTCTTAAGACGAAGACCGGCAAGGTCTCCGACCTGCTCGAGGTCGAGAAGGAACTCGGCCGCGTTCGCGCGCAAATCGAGGAGATGCAGGGCTCGCTGAAATATATGGATGCCCAGGTGCAGTTCGCGACCGTTACCGTCACGCTTGCGGAGAAGGACATGAATGTGCCAGCGGGGTTCCTCCTCAAACGAACCGCGCAGTTGGCGCTCTTCTCGAATGATGTGGAAAAGACGTTCGCCGAGGCGAAGGCCGTCGTCGACGGCACGAAGGCGCAGGTTTCATCGTCCACGCTCGACCGCGACAGCACCGGTGAAGCGACTGCGCGGCTTGTTTTGTTGATCGCCGCAGAGGAAGCGGACGCACTCATCAGCCGCATCAAAGGCATGGGCCGCGTGCAGAATTATAACGAGCAGACTGACCGAATCGCGCAAGGCGGCAGCGGCATGTCAGAGAACGCAAAAGTGGAACGCGACAAAGTGCAACTAAGCATCACAATCTCGCGGAACGAGCAGGAGCCCGCGTTACAGACAACGAGCCTGAGCATCCTCACATCGGGGGTTACCGACAAGGTCGCGCGCTTAAAAGAGAACGCCGCGAGTTCCGGCGCGGAGATTCGCAGTTCATCGTTCAGTCGCAACCCGGACGGACGCGAAGTCGCCGCGATTACATTGCGCGTTGCGATGAAGAACTACGCGTCGCTGCTCTCGTCGTTCGATCAACTCGGGCAGGTGAAGGATGTCTCCGTGCAGCGGCAGGATCGTGCGCATGCGGATGAGCAGACCGCACCGGCGGACATCAACATTCAGGTTTACAGCGAAGGCCGGATCGTCGCCGACCGCACAGGATTGTTCGCAACAATCCGGCGGACGCTTGCGCAGGGTGCGTCCGCTCTGATGTGGAGTCTGCGGATGGTCGGTGTGGCGCTCGCGTTTCTGGCGCCATGGGCACTCGCGCTGGCGGCGCTGCTCTGGGTGCTACGTCGCATCTCGCGCGGTCGCGCGGCAAGGCAATCATCAGAGGAGAAGGACGAGCATAAGGATCGGCGTGAGGAGGACTAGATCTGCCAGCGCCGTTAGGGCATCGCGCGGAATCACCGCGCGAAGCGCATGCAGCGCGGCGAGCAACAATGCGCTCAGCGCGACGCAGCTGTCGACGAGCGCGAGTGGCACGCTCCATCTGCTCGCGAGAATCGCGATCACCGTGAGGGCGATCGCTACCGGCAGGAGATACTTCGCGCCCTGCGGCCATGTCGTCGCGATCGATTCGCTGCTCTGAGCTTCGTCGATCGAGCGTTCCCAGAAAGCGATGCTGATGCAGTTCAACGCACACAACATCGCGAACAAGATTACCGTTAACCACAGCGGGCCTTCGCTCGCGCTCAACTGCGGCAACAGCGCAGTGACCGTGCCGGCGGCGAAGAGCGACCCGATCGTGACTTCCTTCAGCGGGAGCCATCGCCAGACGCGACCTGCGGCGTAATTGATCACGAAATAGAAGAACGCCGCCGCACCGATGATGCCGCCGAATTTCATCACGCGCGCATCCAGGTAATGCGCGAGTAGCCATGCATCGCACGCCGTCAGCACGAGCATCAGCCCGATCCAGAAGGGTCGATGCCGCCCGCAAAAGCGGTGCCGCAACGACGCCTCGCGCGCCAGATCGAGCTTGAACGTGTCGGCTAAGCGGTCGGCCAGGTAGATCAACCACGCAGTCACGAACAGGGCGCCGATGCTTGCGGCACGAAGCGGAAGATTGACGGCGCGAGCGAAAAGCCACTGCCACGCGATCGCCACCACGGGCGCGTCAAGGCAGACCATGTTCAGCCAGAGCCATGGTCTGGTCATGAGCCTGCTCTGTGAGTTCGTCACGACAGCAGTCATTCCGAGCGTAGCGGAGCGGAGTCGAGGAACCCCGTAGCATCGTGGATTGATAGCGCCACGCGGTCCCTCGGCTTCGCTCGGGATGACAGCGGATACGTCACGGGCACTACGTGAATGCGCTTGCCGGCCAGTGATTCGATCATACTTTAAACTCCGTCGCGGCAGCGTCTTTCCACATGAATTCCAACGGCATTTCGACCAGCAACGCGGCCGTCGCCGCACTCCCGAAACATCTTCTGCAGT
This sequence comes from Chthoniobacterales bacterium, assembly GCA_046262215.1. GTDB lineage: Bacteria > Verrucomicrobiota > Verrucomicrobiia > Chthoniobacterales > UBA10450 > JACCTI01. The sequence continues at coordinate 34,175 of JBHENE010000077.1, forward strand.
TCGCTGTCGATCAGCGGTACGATGATTACACGTCGATCGATCACGCAGTCTGGCGCTTCATCATGCGCCAGAACATGTTTTTCCTGAAGGAGTACGCGCACAAGCTTTACTTCCAGGGATTGCTCGAAACCGGCATTTCGTTCGACCGTATTCCGCGCATCGAAGAGATGAACGAAATCCTCGCGAAGATCGGCTGGGGCGCTGTGGCGGTCGATGGCTTTATTCCACCGGCGGCGTTCATGGAATTCCAGGCGTATCGCGTGCTCGTGATCGCTTGCGACATGCGCCAGATCAATCACATCGAGTACACGCCCGCACCCGACATTGTGCACGAAGCAGCGGGGCACGCGCCGATCATCGTCGATCGTGAGTACGCCGATTACCTGCAGCGTTTCGGCGAAGTGGGAGCCAAGGCGATGTCATCGAAGAAAGACTTCGAGCTCTACGAAGCAATCCGTCATCTCTCGATTCTGAAGGAGCAGCCGAATCCGAACGCAGAGGAGCTCGCTCACGCCACGAAATTGGTCGAGCAACGGCAGGCTGATCTTGGCGATCCATCCGAGATGGCGCTGCTGTCGCGACTGCA
>JBHENE010000078.1:0-7159 GCA_046262215.1 Chthoniobacterales bacterium
GAAGCCGATGCCTGTCTGGAGCAAAGACGGCAGCGGCTTCTTCTGGACAACGGAGAAGCGTGGCGGCTGGCAACTCGAGCTGCACGACCGGGCCGGCGCGTTGATTCGGCAAGTCACGCCGGTTGACTTCAATCTCGATGAGCTCGTCAACGTCAACGAAAGCGACAACTCGGTCGTCGTCGCTGGCGGACCTGATTCACGCGAACGCCACCTGTTCCGTTTCCCAGCGGAAACGGGCGCCCAGCCGAAACCGCTAACGACTGATCGCGGCCGGCATGATGCCGTTTTCGGTGAGCAGAAGGAAACGTTCCTCCACCGTTTCGACCTGCTTGACGGTCGCTCCGGCTGGGAAGTGCTGCGAACATCCGACGGAACGAAGATTGCGGAGCTGCCCTCAGTCGCAGAGAAACCGACCACGCTTCCGAATGTCGAGCTCACCCGCACCACAGGGACGCGGGCGATGGACGCCGCGATCGTGCGGCCGCGCAATTTCAACAAGAGCGCGCGTTATCCGGTGATCCTGGATGTATACGCGGGTCCGACATCGAAGCAGGTGACCGCGCGACCCGACCGCTACATGATCGATCAGTGGATGGCCGACCGCGGTTACATCGTCGTCGTCATCGACGGTCGCGGTACTCCCGGCCACGGTCGCGATTGGGAACGGCCGGTGCGTGGGAATCTTATCGACGTCGCACTTGAGGATCAGGTCGCGGGACTTCAGGCGCTCGCAAAGGCGAATCCGCAGATGGATCTCACGCGCGTCGGAACAGTCGGCTGGTCGTTCGGCGGCTATTTCTCAGCGATGGCGACGATCCGCAGGCCGGACGTTTTTCAATGCGGCGTCGCAGGCGCACCGGTTGTGGATTGGCAGAACTACGACACGCATTACACCGAGCGCTACCTCGGCGTTCCTTCAGAAAATCCGGAGGCGTATCGCGTGAGCAATGTCCTCACTTACGCGGACGAGCTGAAGCGCCCGCTGCTCCTCATCCATGGGCTCACCGACGATAACGTCTACTTCCAGCATTCGGTGCAACTCGCCGAAGCGCTCTTCACGGCAGGCAAGACGTTCGAATTTCTGCCACTGCTCGGGACGCACATGGTGAGCGATCCCCTCCTTCGCCTGCGCAGACAGACGCGCATCATGGATTTTTTCGACGCTAATCTGCGACCGCAATCGCGTTCAGCCGACGTGAAGAAACCGAAGTCTTAACGCGCGATCAGCTTAAGCTGCGCGGCGTACTCAGGTTTCAGCTTCGCCGCGGCTTCGGCGAGTGCCCGCGCATCGGTTGGTTGTCCGGTTGCGCTCGCGAAGACTGCCGCCAGCCATTGGCGGTCGGCGCTTTCTGCGGGGTTTGCGGCGATGAACGACCGTGATATGTCGAGCAATGCCTTCGGCGCGAGATCGGTCCATTTCACCTCGGCGCTGCCGTACGGCGGGATGCGCAGCGTGATGCCGTTCTCGTTAGCGCGCGTCACGCCGGTGTAGCTGACTCCGCGGAGATCCGTCACCGCTCCCGCGAAGCGCCCGGTGGATAAATCGGCGACGAGCTTCGCCTTCCAGGCAGCAAGCCATTGCAGTTTCTTCCGCTCGGCATCTTGTGCTTCGATCAACGACGGGTCGCTTACATCCAAATCTCCGATCGCAGCGAGAGCGCCTGCGAAATCATATGCCGCGATCGCCTTCCGCTCCTGCAAAAGGGCCGTGTCCCACGCGGGCTTTTCCTCAGCGGCGATGCGGCTGCTGGCCGCGTTTTGCGCTGCTTCGGTTTTCTTGATGCGACGCTGGTCTGCTGCGAGACGCTTCTCATCCGCCTTCATTGCGTCGGCGAGAGGGCCGCGCGTCTGCAGTTTTTTCTCGTTCGCGCGAAGCTGCTTCAGCGCCATGCCGATCTCAGTCGCGGTCTTGAACTCGTGCGGCTGCTTCTTCCACTCCGAAAAAAGCGCGTAGTCATTCATGAACTTCCGCGCGAGCGGCTTGTAATCGTCGATCCAGGCCAATGGCCCTGATGATACCGCCTGGACGTAGCTCGCCAAAAGCGCATTCGCAGCCTCGAACTGGCCGGTCCGCCAATTCTTAACCGCGGCGAGAAAACCGCCAAAGGCATCAAGGCCAGTCGCGTTAGCGTCTGCGGTCGCATCCGCGCCGCTCGCAAGCCGGTGCGCGGTTTCGCGAAAAAATCGCGCAAGCTCCGCATCTCCCGGAGCGTTCGAAAAATTCGCAGCGCGCTCTACCTCCTCGAAAGCCGCTCGCGCCGCACTCGCGTCGTTCTGCAGCAACGCAGCGAGCCCGCGGTGCAGAACGATCCAGTTCAGTAGCGGTTGGAGGCCATCAGCGTCTTTGCTCAACTGCGCGAAGTCTGCTCTAGCGGCGTCGTAGTTACCCGAGATGAGCTGCTGCCGAGCCTCGCCGTAACGCCTTTGCAGGACCGCGATCCGCTCGAAATCTTTCGACGCCGTTGCGATCGATGCCTGCGCCGCGTGACGTTCTCGCGTCACGTAAAACCCGGCCGCACCAGCTACGACAAACGCGGCGATCAGCAACACGAACCACCACCGTCGCAGCCTCTTCGGATCCGGTTCACCGGAGAACGGGCGATGCGCTCGCTCCATCTCATCCAGCAGTTCCGAGTAGGAGGCGAAGCGTTTCGCCGGCTCGGGCGAGATCATGCGATCGACAAGCCGGGCAGTCTCCGGCGAGACATCCGACGCGACGGCGGCGAGTGTCGGCGGGTTGCGTTTCTGTTCGAGCAACGCTGCGGCCGAAGTGCTCTCGCCATCGATCGGCGGCTCTCCGGCCAGCGCATGAAAGAGAGTGGCGCCGAGACTGAAGATATCGCTGCGGAAATCTTCCGGCTCGTTGTTCAAACGCTCGGGCGCTACATAGTACGGCGTGCCCCAGATCTCATGTCGCGCCTCCGCATCCTGCCCTGCCGCGACGGCTAACCCGAAGTCGCCGATTTTAGCGGTCTCCGCATCGGCGAAAAGGATGTTGGCTGGTTTTACATCGCGGTGAACCAGTCCTCGCTCCTGCGCAGCCTGCAGTCCGCGCGCGACTTGGATGCCGGTCGCCAACACCTGCGCTTCGGCCACGCGCGGTTGCTCCGCCATCAAGTCATCGAGGCTGCCGTGATTGACCAGCTCCATCACCAGGTAGACCTGCCCGCGCGCGCGGCCGGTGGAGTAGACCTGCACGACGTTCGGGTGATTCACGGAAGCGGTGACGCGCGCCTCCTGCTCCAGCCGCGCCGCCTCGGCCGCGTCAGCGCTCAGCTCTTTTCGCAAGACCTTGAGCGCGACGAATCGTTCCAGCCGGGTGTCGTGCGCTTTGTAAACAGAGCCCATTCCGCCGACGCCGAGTGTCTCGGTCAGAACGAAATGATCAAACACGCGGTCGACCCGAAACTTCTCGCCACAGCCCGGACACGTCACACGCGCCAGCGGCTCCGCGTCGGTCACGTCGACTGTACTGGCGCACGCGGGACACGATTGCTCCAGCGCGTCGGGGTTCTCCTCGGACATGTGGTCGCGAGAAGTATCCGACATCGCGGCGCAAAAGACGAGACGAACGCATCTCGATGATTGAACTCGAGGTCACCCGCGAACGCGCCGGTCTGCGGCTCGATCAGTTTCTCGCGGCCGAGCTGACGGATTTCTCGCGTTCGCGTCTGCAGAAGTTGATCGTCGAAGGCTGTGTATTGCTGAACGCAAAGGAGCCGCGCACGCGAGAGGTAGTACGCACGGGAGACGTCGTGCAGTTAACCGTCCCAGCGCTGGAGAAAATCGAAGCTGCTGCAGAGCAGATCGCGCTACAGATTTTGTTCGAAGACGATGACTTGCTCGTGCTGGATAAAGCAGCCGGCATGGTCGTACATCCTGGCGCGGGTAATCAGGAACACACGCTCGTCAATGCGCTCCTGAGTCACTGCACGACGCTGTCCGGCATCGGCGGCAAAGAGCGCCCGGGGATTGTGCATCGGCTCGACAAGGAGACGAGCGGTTGTCTCGTCGTGGCGAAGAATGACAACGCGCATCGGGAGCTTTCGCGACAGTTTGCGGAGCGCACGATGCAGAAGATCTACCTCGCCCTTGTCGCCGGCCGATTGAAGGTCAAGTCCGGTGTCATCGACGCGCCAATCGCGCGCCATCCCGTTCATCGGCAGCGCATGAGCGTGTCGAAAAATTCGCGCGGACGTTCCGCGAAAACGGAGTATCGCGTTCTGCGCATGGGCCAGGATGTCAGCCTCGTCGAGTGCACGTTGCACAGCGGCCGCACGCATCAAATCCGCGTGCACCTGCATCATCTCGGCCATCCTGTTCTAGGAGATAAACTCTACGCGACGCGCCTCGGAAAAGGCTTCGCCCGGCAGATGCTGCATGCGTGGAAGCTCGGTTTCACCCATCCGCGGACCACGGAGTGGATGGAATTTGAGGCGCCGCTGCCGCAGGATTTTACGGCAGCGTTGGATGCTCGGCTAGAGTGACGCTGCGTCGCGCCGAGACCAGAAGCGCGATCACGGGCGGCAGTATAATCAGCGCACGCATCCACAGTTCCGCGTGCCACGGCAGTGCGAAGAGGCGCTCGTTCCAGAAGAGGTAATACGCGAACAGGCTGACGGACAGCACCTGCCACGCAGCCACGCGTCGCCACGCAGCCAACGGCAGGATCCACGTGCAATACCACGGGTGCAAAACCGGGGTGAGGATTAGCGCTGCGCCCATCACCCAGAGCATGCCGCGTCGCCAGTTGCGCCAGAAAAGGACCGACAGCAGCACCACGACAGCGATGACGACGACGTTGTAGTGGTAATTTTTCTGGCGCGGATTCGGCCAGATCGTTTCTTCGACGATCCACCAGAAGAGATCGTTCAGGCGCGTGACGTAGGCGAAGCGGCGGAGCGAATCCCAAATCGGCACCTGCGGCCACCCATAGCAAGTGCTCAGCAGTGAAGGAATCGCAGCGCTCAACGCGAGTGCCGGGGAACGCAAACGTAACGCGAAAACGCAAAGCGGCAGCAGGAGCAGTGGGATTAGCTTGATCGAGATGGCAACGCCAAAGAGGGCGGCGACGGCAAACGCGAGCAGCCATTTTTTGCGGCCGTCTTGCGCCGCCTCGAAGCGGACCAGCACGAGAACGCCTGCGACCAGAGGCAACAGCATGAGGCTGTCGAAGTGGGCTGCGCCGGCGAAGCTGTAAACGACGAGCGGGTTCCAGGCGTACGCCGCTGCGATTGCGAAACGTCCTGGTCCGCCGATGAGTCGGAGCAAGAGTGCAACTGTCGCAAGATCGGCAGCGGCGAAGAGGAGCTTGTAGACGAGAGGGGTCGCGGCGACCGCACTTAGCGCGCGAAAGATCAGCTCAATTCCAGGCGGGTAGATCGCGCTGAAATCCGGATGGTTCATCTTCGACCACGCAGGGAATTCTTCCCGTAAATCGGAGAGCTTCGAATCGTTCGGAGCGTCGGTGTATGGATTGAAGCCCGCGGTCTGGATCTTCCCTTCCCATTGGTAGCGCCAGAAATCGTCGCCCGGCTCGAGCGGCAACGCGATCACGCGGAACGCGATTCCGACCGCCCACAGCAACATCATCTGGCGCCGCGGCGTAAGAGATTGCGGGAACGCATTAATCGCGAATAGCGCGGCGATGCCGCTCGCCATCGCCGCCGCCACGAAGCGCACCGGATTCTCCTCGAGGCTCCAGTTGTCGAAGAGGTTTAGCGCCGCGAAGCACGACAGCGCGATGCCGATCGCGCAGCCAAATCGCAGGATCGCGCGATTGGTCATTCGTTAGGCATGAGCGACGCGCTGCAGACCGGCTGTTTGCGCAGCGACATCCACCAGCTCCGCTACCCGCGCTTTCAATCTCCGCGCGCGAAACGCAAGAAACCCGACGAACAGAAGATACGGGAGCAGCACACGTAGATCGAACTGCGGTGCGTGCAGTTGCCCGTACACGTAGAGGCTCACCAGGATCAGGTTGATGACGACCGTCGTGGTGACGAAGCGATGCCGGAGCGCGATGCGCGTGAGGCACTTCGGGCCGCCGTGATATTCGGTTACGCTCTGGAGCGTGATGCTCCACCAGAAGTTCCCGTAAATCTGTATGTCCCATTCGTTCCAGCCGGTGTCGCTCGAATAACGCCAACCTTCCTGTTCAAGCAGCGCGAAGATCGCGACCAGCAACTCGTGTCTCCCCTTCCCTTCCTCGCTCCAGTACGACCGCCGGGCTAACGAACCCGCAGCAGTTCCGTCGGCCGGGAGCTGTTCATGTTGCGCGATGACGGCGCGCGGTGTGCGCTTGAAGTGCAGCCAGGTGAAGTAGCGCGACCAGCCGCGTACCAGCGGCTGCGCAAAGGCGAGGAACATCACCAGCAAACGCGCTGCGGCGGTGTCGAACTTCGGCTCGATCCGCGCACGTAGCATGTAGGAGAGTGCGACGCACAACGTTCCGCCGAACATCAAGTACGGCAGAATCCGCAGCGCCGGCAGGAAGACGCCAAGGCCGAACAGAAACACCGTCAGCGCGAACCATTCGACACTGCTGAGATATGCCGCGAGCTCGGAATGCGGCGTTGGGTAGATCGATTGGAAGAACCCTTCGCCGAAGACGCCGTGATAGATAATCGGGCGGTTGATAAACCAGCTGAACCGCGGCGTGCCGTAGATCTGTCCCCGCCATTTCGCGCTGCCAGTCGGACCGAAGAAGATTAGATGCTTGAAGCGCAACATCGACTCGGCTTCGCCATACCCTTCCTGTTGTTTCCGGAAAGCCTCCAGCGTGAAGCGGCGATGGTGCCAGACGATCGCGGTCGGACTAAACGCGATCTCCCAACCCGCCTGTTGAATTCGCCAGCAGAAATCAACGTCGTCGCCCGCTTTTCGATACTCAACGTCGAAGCCGCCGATGCTCTCGAAGGCCCACCGATACCACGCCATGTTGCATCCCGGGATGTGCTCCGCGACCACGTCGGTTAGCAGCACGTGGCTCGGTCCTCCGGGCGCCGCGGCGACGCATGCCTGCACCCAGTTCCGGGCCGGCGGCGGAACGTTCGGACCGCCGACACCGGCGAAGTTTCCGCTCACCAATGTGCCGATGAGAAAGTAGAGCCAATCAGTATCCGCCATGCAGTCTGAGTCGGTGTAGGCGAAGACCTCA
>JBHENE010000079.1:0-8992 GCA_046262215.1 Chthoniobacterales bacterium
TTCCCAAACAGCACCGGTGCTTTCACCAAGCTTATTGATTCGAGTGGCGGTGAAGGACTTGATGCTGTGCAGAATTTTGGCGAGCGAAAAGAACACGACGTTCCCATTACCTTCGTCCCGCTCGATCATCGGCTCGATCAACAGATGCACGTGGTCGGGCATTACACACGCCGCGAACAGCTCGTACCGTTTGTCTTTCCACCGCAGGATCGATTCGAGGACGGCGTCGCGCGCAGGCTCGCATAGTGTCCGTTTATTTCGGGTGGCAAACGTGATCGCGTACTTTGCCCAAGGGCGCTCAAAATGTGGTAAGCGACGTTTTCGGTAATTCGGTTCTGCGATGCCCGAAGATGTGTTCGGCAGGCTGCCGAACACTGCAGGCTGGCAGCCTGCGCTCCCCGGAGCTTCCGCGTGCGCGAAGAGCGGTAGCGGCGCGTTGTCTTCCTGTCGACTGCCGGTGCGGAGCGCGATTCTGACTCCGAGCGGCTCGAGCCAGCGACCGAGCACCGCGTAATGTTGCTCCGCCAGGATTTGCGTCGGTGCCATCAAAGCTGCCTGATATCCTGCTTCGACCGCGAGCAGCATCGCACCGATCGCGACGACAGTTTTCCCTGAGCCGACATCACCCTGCAGCAGCCGGTTCATCGGCCGAACGGAAGCCAGATCGCGGCGCACTTCAGCCAGCACCCGCGCTTGCGCATCGGTTAGGTCGAATGGCAGCGCGCGCAGAAATCTCTCCAGCAATTCACCTGACCCGCAATGCGCTTCGCCCGTTCGCGTCGCGAGCTCCGCGCGACGGGACGCGATCGCCATCTGCATTTCGAAGAACTCCGAGAACACTAGATGCTGACGCGCTTCTTCGAGGCTCGCCTCGTCATCCGGAAAATGAATCTGCTGCAACGCTCGCCGGCGGCCGCCCTGATCCAAGTTTCGCGGCAACACCGTCTCGGCTTCACCTTCATCGAGATTCTTGAGCGCGTGATAGACGAGGCCGCGGAAGACGCGCTGCGATAGTCCTTCGGTCGCCGGATAGATCGGAGTGATCCAACGGAAATGAATCGAGAACTCCTCGTCGTTCTCCATCACTTCGAACTCGGGATGTTCCATGCAGATGCGCTGTCCCCGCAGCCGCGGCTTGCCGAAGACAACGAGCTGCTGCCCCGTCGCGATCATCTTCTGCACGTAATGAAGATTGAACCAGCGCAGCACCAGCGGCTGGCTCAGCGCGTTCGATTCGCCCTGCTCGAGCGTCGCTTCGAAGATCTTCTTCCAACCGCCGAAGCGACGCACCGATGTCTTCACCACCTCGCCGCAGATGCAGATCGGTGTTTCACTTTCCTCACGCGGAAACCCGGCAAACTCGCGCCGGTCTTCGTGGCGACGCGGGAAATGCGTGAGCAACTGCTCGACCGTTTCAATCCCGAGCCGGCGCAACGGCAGGACGCGCGGTCGCGGCACCCAGTCACATTCTTCGAGTCTTTGCGACAACTGCATCACTCGATCGGCGCCGCTGCTCGCAACGCCTGCACCTGGACCTGCAGCCGCTTCTCGCCCTCGTACTCGTCACCTTGAATGCGGAATGCGACGTCCCACGGCGGCTTCGGAAGTTCCGCGCGCGCGCCGTCGAAGTAGATGGCGCGAGCATGATAATTCCGTTGGCGCAGCCGCAGCACGAGGTGCTTATCCTTCACGAGCTTTGGCGGCGCGACCGGTTCGACCGATCGCGCGAAGAATGTCGGCTGCGCGTTGCCATTGCCGAATGGCTCCAGCAGTTCGTGCCATTGAAGCAGGTCCGTGTTGAGTTCGGCGAACGTGACTTCGTGGTCGAGGTGCAGGCACGGCTGTAAATGCGCATCCGAAAGCATCTCACGCGCGACGACGCGGAACCGTTCCGCGAAGGCAACGACCTTCTCCTCGCGGATCGTCAAACCAGCCGCCATCTCGTGGCCGCCGAATTTCTCCAGCAACTCGGCGCATCGATCCAGCGCGGCGACGAGCGACAAACCTTCGATGCTGCGGCCGCTCGCTTTGCCGATGCCTTCCGCATCGATGCCAATCACAATCGTCGGGCGGTGATACTTGCGCGTCAGCCGCGACGCGACGATGCCGAGCACGCCCGGATGCCAGCCGCGATCAGCTACTACGATCGCGGCATCGCGCAACGGATCGAAGTTGCTCCGCACCTGTTGGTCGGCCGCTGCGAAGATGTCTTTCTCGACCTGTTGCCGCTCGCGGTTTTGCACGTCTAACAACACGGCAAGCTCAGCAGCTTCCGATTCATCACGCGTTAGCAGGAGTCGCAACGCCGCTTCTGCGCTCGTTAGCCGACCAGCTGCATTCAGCCGCGGCCCGAGTCGAAACCCAATATCTTCGGCGCAGATCGGAGGCCGCACGCCGGCCACTTCCATCAGCTTGCGCAATCCGAGGCGGGAACTCTGCGACGCGGCTTTACTGCCGTGATGCACGAGCAATCGGTTCTCGCGCTCCAGCGGGACGATGTCGGCGACGGTCGCCAGCGCAACGAGATCGAGCTGCTGTTTCAGATCGAAGGCATCCGTCGGGCGAAGCCTGAGCAGCGCGTGGCAAACCTTGAAGACCACGCCTGCGCTGCAGAGATATCGATAAGCGCATTCATCGCCGATCTTCGGGTTCACGATCGCCACGCAGTCCGGTAGCGCGGACTTCGGCTCGTGGTGATCGAGAACGATCACGTCAGTGCCACGCGCGTTTAGCTCCGCGATCTCGTCGACCGACGACGTGCCGCAATCAACCGCGATAAGCAGTTGTGGCTCGTGCAGCTGCCAGCAACGCTCGACACTTTCGCGGCTGAGCCCGTAACCTTCGTCCATCCGGAGTGGCAGGAAGAGTTTCGGATCGGCACCGTAGGCGCGTAGCATCTCGGCGAGCAACGCCAGCGACGTCACGCCATCGACATCGTAATCACCGAAAAGCACCACGCGCTCCCGGCGGTCAATCGCCAGCAGAATGCGATCCACCGCGGCGCGCATGTTCGGCAGGAGAAACGGATCGCCTAACGAGCGAAGGCGCGGCTGCAGAAAGGCATGAACGTCATCCGCGCACGTGAAGGCCTTTCGTTGCAGCAGGCTCAGGATGCACGGCAGGTCACAAATTCCGGACCAGCTGAAGCCTGGATCGCGCTGCTCCGCACGAGGCGCGATGATCCAACGTCTTTCCACCGCGCACTTTATCGGCGCAGCCGCGCGATGACAACCGACGCGGTTGTCCGCTAGGGCAAGAAACCCGGCACCGATAACCGCGACGAAAGCTGCTGCGCGTCGAACGGCGCGTGAACCTTGGCGTCGTTATCGAAGTACACGTAAATGTCGCGCTTCCCGGCGAGCGCTTTGTTGCCAATGATCCGCGCGTCGGCCGGTTGTTTGCCTTTGCGCCAGAGCTGAACGCGCGCAGCCCACCAGTCGAGCGCAGTCGGCGAATAGCCGCTGACGTAGAGCTGCTCGTCGCCGTGAAGGCGGCAATAAACGAAGTCGGCGGTGAGGTCTTCGCTGTATGGCCACCTGCCTGCAGTATCGGCGAAGACGAACGCGATGTTGAACGCGCGGAGCAGCGCGAAAAATTCGGGCACCATGAACGTTCGATGGCGAATCTCGACAACGTAACGAAGGGGGCGCGGCTGATCGGTTTCGGTTAACGCGCCATGTTTCAGCTTCGCGTCGTGAGCTTTCGCGAGCTCGGCAGCGGCGGCCGTGTCGCGCGGCAACATCGTGAAGAACTCGCGGAAGCGTTCTTCGTTCCAGCCGAAGTTCGGCGGGAACTGCCATAGCACCGGGCCGAGTTTCTCGCGGAGCGCGAGCACGCCCGAGCCAAAGAAATTCGCCAACGGCACCTGCACATCGCGCAGCTTCTTCATGTGCGTGATGAAACGCGGCCCTTTCACGCTGAAGATGAATCCCGGCGGCGTTTCTTCATACCACTTCTGATAGCTCGATGGCCGCTGGAGCGAGTAGAACGAGCCGTTGATCTCGATCGAATTGTGCGCGCGGCTGGCGAACCAGAGCTCGCGGTTTTGCGCCAGGCCTGCAGGATAGAAGACGCCGCGCCATGGCGGGTATGTCCAACCGGAGATCCCGATTCGCACGTCCGTCGCGGGCCAGCCGGTCGTGCCTAAACCAGACGGAGCGGCGTCGGATTTGCTGGCAGGATTCCGTGCTTTTCGCATAACGAACGGAATCGCAACAGACCAGCCTTCTCCGCGTCTGCGAGGCCGAAGCAAAGGCATTCGCGAAAGTAAAACTCGCAAAACGCCGAGCCGAAATTCAATTGCGCGCTGATGACGGAATTGAGCGAACGGAGATTCTCGTCACGCAAGGTGCGCAGGCGATGCGCAATGTCCGTGGCTTCCGTCACTTCTGGTCGAATCAGCCAAAGTGCGAAGACGAACGGCAGGTCGGTTAATTCGCGCCACGCTTCCGCGAGATCCCAGAATTTGTAGTCGCCGCCGTGTGCCGCACGGAAGGCGATCGCCTGGTCGCCGATGAGAAGCCGCGCACTGCCGCTGTCCGCGGCCCGCGTCACCAACTCCGGCTGCAGCCCGCGTTCCGCCAGCAGGCAGCGCAGCAGGTTCACCGACGTAGCAGACGCTGGATCAAGCGCGATCTCGCTGATGTCTGAGAGCGGCTCGGTGTTGGCGACGATGACGCTGTGCACCGGCCCGCGCGATGCGACAGACACTCCGTCGACGACGGCGTAAACGGGATTCCGCAGATATTCGAAGCTGGAGACACACGCGACGTCGAGTTCGCCTGCGGCGAGCTTGCTACACAGCACCGTTGGATGATCGAACAGGACCTCACCGGGCCAGCCGTGGATCAGCGGCTTCGCGTTGAGGTATTTGACGCAACCGATGCGGAGCGACGACGCAGCGTCGCGCGTCACACGCAGGCGAGCTCAGGCTCCGCCAGTGGAGTCACTTCGCGAGGCGCGGATGAGCCAAGATGTCGGTAATAGCTGTCGCGTTGCATGGGGACGCGGCCGGCTTCGCGGATCGCATTCTCCAACGTCGCGACAGTCTGCTCCTGTGGTGTTGTCGCGCCAGCCATGTGGAAAATTTTCTCTTCCATGATCGTGCCGTGGAGATCGTCGACGCCGTAGCTCAATGACAACTGGGCTAACGGTAAACCCATCGAAACCCAATACGCCGTCAGATGGTCGAAATTATCCAGGTAGATGCGGCTGACGGCGAGGTTCCTCAGCTGCTCGATCGCCGGAGCACGGGGCACATGTGCAAGCACCTCGGTCTGCGGCTCGAAGGCGAATGGCACGAAGCCGGTAAACCCGCCGGTCTCATCCTGCAGTTCGCGCAGTTGGCGCAGATGATCCACGCGCTGCTGCATCGTCTCGATGTGGCCGTAGAGCATCGTCGCGGTGCTGCGGCCGCCCATCTTGTGCCAGGTGCGGTGAACATCGAGCCACTCCTCGGCGCTCTCTTTTCCGCGGCAAAGTTCGTCGCGCACGGCAGCGTCGAAGATCTCAGCGCCGCCGCCTGTTAACGCGCCCAGGCCCGCGTCCCGCAAAATCGCAAGGGTATCCGCGATCGGGAGCTTGAAGACACGCTGCGACAGATGCTTGATCTCGATTGCGGTGAACGCCTTGATGATGAGGCCGGGATCAAGCGCGCGCAGCCTTTGCAGCAGCTCGAGATACCATTCTTTCTTTAACGTCGGATGCAGGCCGCCGACCATGTGCACCTCGGTAATTCCAACCAGAAGAGCTTCCCTCACAGCCGCGACGATCTCATCGATCGCGAGCGCGAACGCATGCGGATCACGCTTCTTCGCCGCGAACGCGCAGAACTGGCACGAGAGGATGCAGACGTTCGAGTAGTTGACGTAGCGGTTGAGAATGTAAGTCGCGAAGTTGCCGTTCTTCCGCTCCCGTACCGCACTCGCCATGATGCCGAGGGCGTTGACGTCCTTGGCCGCATAAAGCTCGAGCGCTTCGGCATCACTGATGCGGCCGTTCGCCTGTACCTTTTCGGCGATCGCGCGGAGCTCGTGCGGAATCAGGGAAAAATTCATCTTCTGGCGGGAAAAGCAGCGCCCAATGATGCACACGGCACCTCCCAGGTGCAACAAAAAGCACCTCCGCGCACGTATTGTAGATGCAGACGTGATGACGAGGCGCCGTGGTGGTTGTTTAATCAAATACCGCGCGTCAGGCACACGTCTCACCTCGTATGCCTCGCCAAGCCGACCCAGCCGCGGGCGAGCCCAATCCTGATGCCGAAGATGTGCGGCTGATGACGCTCGTGGCCGGCGGCGATATGGCCGCTTTCGAACAAATCGTGGAACGACACCAGTCTCTCGTCGCGGGCACGATCGGCCATATGCTGGGCGACAACTCTGATGTCGAGGACCTCGCGCAGCAGGTGTTTATCCGGCTGTGGAAGAGTGCCAAGCGCTACACGCCGCGGGCGAAATTCACCACTTTTCTGCTCACGATCACACGCAATCTGGTGTTCAACGAACTTCGGCGGCGCAAGCGACATGGCACGGTTCCGTTGCAGACGGAGGCGGACGGCGAAGAGATGCAGCTGAAGGACGAACAAGGCTCTACGCCGGCAGCATCAATGCTCGAGCACGAGCTCCAATCGGCGGTGGAATCAGCCATTTCTGAGTTGCCGGAAACGCAACGGATGGCGCTGGTGCTGCGCCGTTATCAGGACCTCAGCTACGACGAGATCGCCGTCGTGCTAAAGCAATCGGTGCCGGCGGTGAAGAGCCTGTTGTTTCGTGCGCGGACGGAATTACGCGAGCGCCTGCGCGGCTACCTCGGCAAATAATCCGCGCGGCTACGGCATGGTGAGCGGCGGCACTGTCGCTTCGATCGCGGCGCGATCGGGTTCCAGCCATGGTGGCAACACGAGCGTCTCGCCGAGATGCGCGGCCTCTTCATCGACCGCGAACCCGGGACCATCCGTCGCCATTTCGAAGAGCACGCCGCCAGGCTCCTTGAAGTAAACGGACTTAAACCAGAAGCGATCGATCACCGGCGTCGGATGAGCACCCGCGCGAAGGACGTTTTCGCGCACGGCGAGCTCGTGCGCGTCGTCATCCACGCGCCATGCGATGTGATGGATACTGCCTGTGCCCCACGCGCCTCGACGCGCGCCTGACACTTCGCGAACATCCACGTATTCGCCTGATGTGCCGTTGCCGACTCCGTAACGCGACCAACCGTTCTCCGTCCCGACGTGGCGAAAGCCCATGCCGGTTTCGAGGAACGCGATTGTGTCCGCCGCGTTCGCCTCCCTCATCCGCGCACTTTCCAACCCGCGGATCTGGTGTTGCACCGGCACGGAGCTCTCCTCCCAAGGCGTGAACGCGCGGCTCATCGCGCTGTTGCTTTCGACGAGCGCGACTTTGAGCCCATGCGGATCTCGAATCGGCAGGACGTGCTCGCCGAACCGAGTCTCAGGAGCGCCAATCGGCACGCCATATCGTTCCATCCGCCCGCTCCAGAAAGCTAGACTACCCGGAGGGACCGCCAGTGAGACTTCCGTGCTAAGGCCGTGGCCGTCGCGACTCGGCGCCATCTGCGCCCAAGGAAAGAACGTCAGGTCGCTGCCGGGATGACCTTCGGCATCCGCGTAGAAGAGATGATACGTGCCGGGATCATCCTGATTCACGCTGCGCTTGACGAGCCGCATTCCGAGCACACCCGCATAGAAATCGAGGTTCTCCTGTGCCGGGCCAGAGATGCAGGTGACGTGATGAAGTCCGCGAAGTGGTTGCATGGGATGGATGCTGGGTTTGCGATTACGCAGTCGGCGCTCGGCTCGATCTCCTGCTACGGTCGCCCGCATGAGACGCATCATCTATTCGCTCCTGCTTTGCCTGGCAATTGCGCCGCTTGCGGCGGCGCAATCGCAGATCTTCATCGCACGCCACGCGGAGAAGGCGGCTACTGCCGCCGATCCGAAAGACCCGGAGCTGTCAGACGCCGGCCGTGCCCGGGCTGAGTCGCTAGCCCGCATTCTGCGCGATGCAGGCCTGACGGCGGTATACGCAACGGAGTATAAGCGGACTCAGCAGACCGGGATACCGGCCGCGCAAGCCGCCGGCATCGATGTCACCACGGTGCCCGCGGATGAGACCGATGCGCTCGTCGCGCAACTGCACAATGTGAAAGGGAGCGCGCTGGTGATCGCGCATTCGAACACCATCCCGGCAATCATCAAAGCGTTCGGGATCGATACCCCAATCACCGTCGACGAGAACGACTACGACAATCTTTTTGTCGTCGTAGAGGCGCTCAGCCACGCCTCGTTCGCTTACACTATTAGTTAAACGCGCTGCCGCACTCACCTAGCTGCAAGTGCGCAAAAGCCGCTGCTTTTAGTTGCAGAGCGCGCCGGCGCGGCTCACACCCTTTCATGCGAATTTGCGTTCCCCTGCTCTGCTCCGTTCTCGCGCTATCGTCGGCCATGGCAGTCGAGCCCGAGTCCGCTGATCTCCGCTACTTTCGCGAGCTCGTCGAGACGCGCACCTACTCGTTAGGCCAGCCCGTTTCGCCGCAGCTCACGCCTGACGGCAAGACCGTGATCTTCCTGCGCGGCGGCGCGCGCGATCCGGTGCTGCGCCTCTACGAGTTCACGCTTGCCGACCAGAACCTTCGCGAAATTCTGACCCCGGAGAAGTTGCTGCAAGGCGCGGAAGAAAAACTCACCGCAGAAGAACGGAGTCGCCGTGAGCGCGAGCGACAAAGCTTGCGTGGCTTTACGAATTTCCACTTGTCGAAGGACGGCAGCAAATTGCTCGTGACGCTTTCTAGCAAGCTTTACGTGATCGCGCGGGCGGACTCACAGGTCACCGAACTACCGGGGGACAAATGGATTGACCCGCATTTTTCCCCCGATGGCAGGGCGGTGGCAGCGGTGAGCGGCGGCGAAGTGCATGTCATCGATCTCGAGACGAAGGCGGACCTGGCCATCACCTCAGGCGCGACCGAATCG
>JBHENE010000080.1:0-10247 GCA_046262215.1 Chthoniobacterales bacterium
CCGAGATTCGAGGTGCTTGCCGGCACCCGCACAGTGACTTCTTGCATGATTCGCTCGTCGCCAGCAGCCGGCGGCAGAGCGCGCATTCTATCGTGCTACCCGACGGCGGCAAGGACGCGGCGCTGGCAAAACGCACGCAGAACCTCGTCGCTTCCCGATTCTTCGCTGTAGCGATGCCCATCAGGATGTCCGAGTGGATGGATCCGGCTCTCGTGAAAGCGTTTGAGGCGGAGGGAACCGATGCTTATCGCATCTGCACGTATCCTGACGGTTGGGTGGACCGCTATGGCGCGGACGTGCTCGTCTCCTACAAGGCCGACGCCGCGCGGGAACGCCTAACGACTGAGCTCTATCTCTGGTCGCTCAACGTTGGGTTTAAATTCGCCCGAGTGTTCGCCCGTTTTCTGCCGAAACAAAATGCCGAACGCGAAGCACCGCGACTCGTCGTCGGCGATGTGGCGGCGAGTTTGCAGGCGACTGCTGTCGAACACGGGTTGCGCTATGGGACTGATTTTGCCGCCGGCTATTCCGTCGGGTTGTTTGTGGATCAACGCCACAATCGCTCCTTGGTGCAGCAGTTCCGGCCGAAGTCACTGCTGAATTGCTTCGCTTACACCTGCGCGTTTTCTGTTGCCGGCGCATACGTCGGCGCGAAAACCGTCAGCGTCGATCTTTCGAAGAAGTCGCTCGATCGAGGACGCGAGAATTTCGCGCTGAACGACCTCTCGACGGAAGGTCACAGGTTCATCGCGGAAGACGTGATGGCATTCCTGCCGCGGCTCGCGCGGAAGGGCGAGAAGTTCGACGTTATCATTCTCGATCCGCCGACTTTCTCGCGCACGCATCGCGGAAAGGCGTTCCAGGTTGAGCGCGATTTCGAGACGTTACTGCTGTCTGCTCTCGAGCTCGCAGAACGCGACAGCAAAATACTGCTGTCGACAAATTGCACGACCCTGAGCGAACGCGCGCTCGAGGTGATGGCGCGGTTTTGCCTGAAAACCTCACGACGCGCCGGCAGCCTGCAGAGCGAGCCGCCGTTACCGGATTTTCCACGGGGCGTCGGCGCGCGCACGGTCTGGTTGACACTGAGGTGAGCGAAATTTCGGACACGCAAAACGCCTTCGCCGTTCGAAGGAATGGTAAGATGGAAGATCAAGTTGCTGGTGTGAGCGAAGACATGGCGGAGCGCGGGCTCCGTTACACGAAAGACCAATGGGAACAGCTCATGGAGCAGACCGAAGGCTTTGTCCGCGAGAATCCGACGCGCGCCGTGGCTTACGCCGTCGCTGCGGGCTTCGTCCTGGATCGGCTTCCTGTATTCCGCATCCTTGGAAGTTTCACGCGCCTTTCACTAATGGCGCTTAAACCCGCGATCCTGATCTACGGCGCGACGAAGCTATATCAAGCGGCTCAGAACGAGCAGGCTTAGACCGTCATCCACGCGAAGCGCGGCTGCGACTAGTCGAGCGTAAAACCGACGCAGATTGTCACCTGCCAGTGACCGATCTTGCCATCTTCGATGTGGCCGCGCGTCTCCGTCACCTCGAACCAGCGCATGTTGCGAATGGTTTTTCCCGCGCGTGCAATCGCGTTTGCGACTGCTGCTTCGATGCTGTCCGGCGACGAGCCGACTAGCTCGATCTTTTTGTAAACGTGATCGCTCATGCGGTGACGGTCGACTGCACAGCTCGATTGAACAATCCAAGTTTGCGCCTCGTCGTCATTCCGAGCGAAGCCGAGGAATCCCGTGGCAGTACGATGCGTAATGCAACGGCGTTCCTCGACTCAGCTTCGCTCCGCTCGGAATGACCGGCTTGCGTTAGCCGCAGGCGTGCGTCTAGCGTTTCGTCACCTCACGCATGGAGAAAAACATCGAGTCGCACCTGATCGAGAGACGCGTTTTTAAACCGGCTCGGGCATTCGCAAAAAAGGCGCGGATCGGCGGCCTGGGGGATTACCAAAAGCTCTATCGCGAATCGATCGACCGGCCGGACAAATTCTGGGCGCGCGAAGCTCGGGAACTCGCGTGGCAGGCACCGTGGAAGAGCGTGCTGGAATGGAAACCGCCATTCGCGAAGTGGTTTCTCGGCGGGAAAATAAACGTCTCGGAAAACTGCCTCGACCGACATCTCACAGGCCCAAATCGCAACAAGGCTGCAATCCTGTGGGAAGGTGAACCAGGCGACAAACGCACGCTAACTTACCAGCAACTACATCGCGAAGTTTGCCGGTTCGCGAATGTGCTGAAGCGAAACGCGGTGCGCAAAGGCGACCGCGTCATCATCTACCTGCCGACGATTCCGGAAGCGGCGATCGCGATGCTCGCCTGCGCGCGCATCGGCGCGGTGCACTCGGTTGTTTTTGGCGGCTTCAGCGCGGACAGCATTCGCGATCGCATTGCCGACAGCGGCGCGACGATGGTCATCACGGCGGACGGAAGTTATCGGCGCGGTTCGGTTGTCCCGCTGAAGAAGAACGTCGACGACGCTCTCACCGGTGAGACGACAATCAAACGCGTGATCGTCTTCCGTCGTGCCGGAAACGACATCCAGATGGCGGACGGCCGCGACCTCTGGTGGCACAGCGAGATGGAAACTGTCGACGCGAATTGCCCCCCTGCCCAGCTCGACAGCGAGCATCCGCTTTTCATTCTTTACACCAGCGGGTCGACCGGAAAACCGAAGGGCATTCTTCACACGACGGGCGGGTATTTAGTCGGAAGTTACACGACGACGAAGTACGTCTTCGATCTGCGCGATGACGACGTCTATTGGTGCACGGCGGACGTCGGATGGGTCACCGGCCATAGCTACGTCGTCTACGGCCCGCTCGCGAATGGGGCAACGACGTTGATGTACGAAGGCGCGCCGAACTGGCCGGAGCCGGATCGTTTCTGGCGCATCATTGAGGATTACGGCGTCAACGTTCTCTACACCGCGCCCACGGCGATCCGCGCGTTTATCCGCTGGGGCGACGAGTGGATCAAAAAACATGATCTGTCGTCGCTGCGGCTGCTCGGATCAGTTGGCGAGCCGATCAATCCGGAGGCGTGGATGTGGTATCACGAGAAGATCGGCGGCGGCCGCTGCCCGATCGTCGACACCTGGTGGCAGACAGAGACCGGCGGCATCATGATCTCGCCATTGCCGGGGGCGACGCCGACGAAGCCGGGCAGCGCGACGCTGCCGTTCTTCGGTGTAGACGCCGCGATCGTCGATGAAGAAGGCAACGAAGTCGGGCCGAATGTCGGCGGGAAGCTGATCGTGCGGAAACCATGGCCATCGATGTTGCGCACCATCTACGGCGACAAGGAGCGTTACAAAAAGACGTACTGGAGTGAGTTCAAAGGGAGCTATCTCACTGGCGACGGTGCTCGCCGCGACAAGGATGGCTACTTCTGGATCGTCGGCCGGATCGACGACGTCTTAAACGTCGCGGGCCATCGTCTCGGGACGTCGGAAATCGAGAGTGCGCTCGTGAGTCATCCGAGTGTGGCGGAAGCAGCCGTCGTCGGACGTCCGGACGAGCTGAAAGGTCAGGGCGTCGTCGCATTCGTTACCGTCAAAGGCGGCATCAAGACGACTCCGGCGTTGAAAGACGAGCTGCGCAGCCACGTTGGTAAACACATTGGCGCCATCGCTAAACCTGACGAAGTGCGTTTTGCCGAAGCGCTGCCGAAGACGCGCAGCGGCAAAATCATGCGCCGCCTCCTAAAAGAAATCGCGAGCGGGAAGACCGTGACCGGCGACACGACCACGCTTGAAGATCTCGGCGTCCTGGCGCAGCTCGGATCGCCGGAAGAGTAGGAGTTCCGTTCCTGCGCCAAGTGGCGTAATGTTGTCGCCGTGAGCTTCATCCGCACAGGTCTGCGCGAAATCGGGCTGAAAGTCCGCCGCCAGAAAACGCGCATGGCTTTGCGCCACGAAAAGCGCGTCCTGCAGCGGAGTGAGATCGCTCTCGGCCGGGAAGGCTGCGCGGAGGCGGTAAACTTCCCTGAAGTCCGTGATGAGATCGTCGCGCTGAAGAAGCTAGAGCAGGAGCAACGCGAAGTGGCAACGCGCATCGCGCAGCTCGAAGAAGGGCTAAAGCAAATCGAGGCGCAGCGGCAGCAAAATGCAAAGGAGCAGGCGGACGCGCTAGCGGCGCTCGAGCAGGAAAAGAAGCCGGTCCTGGAGCGGTTGAACGAAGCGAAACTCGCGAGCGAACTTTGTTCGCGCGAGCTCGCCGGGGTCGAACGCCGTCTGCAGGAAAACGACACGGCCGATCGCGACTTATTGCAGAAGCTCTCGGATTTGCACGCGATCGTGCCGCCGCCGGCTGACATCGATGAACAGAGCGCTGCGATCAGCGGGCGCCGCACGCAATTACCCGACCAGCGGGCGGAGATCACGCGAGCGCGCCTGGGCAGTGCGGAAGCTTGCCGCCAGGCTAGCGAAAAATTGACTGTGGAAGAGGCGGCCGTCGCGGCAGTCGACCAGCGGATCGCAGCTGTTCGAACTGACTTTGAGACGCGAGATCGTGCGTTGAACGAAACGAGTCGCGCGCAGCAGGACGCTTTGAAGGAGGCGAAGGCGCAACATCAAACGGTCGAAGAGCGGAAGAATCCCGCCTACTTGAACATTGGTCGCCACCTCGCGACCAAAGGGATCGCGCCGCCGAATTCGCCGCACTTGCTTGAGGACGTGCAGCGCCATCGCACAGCCGTCGACAAACACTCTCAGCACAAGGCCGAGCTTGCCGTCCTTTCGAGCGAGATCGACAAGCAGGAGCTGAGGAAGTTCTACTTCTGCTGCCTCTCGATCCTCGTCCTGCTGGCGATCATTCTGCCTCTCGTCCTGCGCTCGCCGGGAAAACGCGAGTGGCTCCCGCACGACACCGAAGCGATCCTTTCAGTGAACACCGAGCAACTGCAGCGCGATGACCTTCCCAAGCGCTGGCGCAAGGAACAGCCGGATGAATGGCAGGCGATTTGGTCCGGTCTAACGGCGAGCGCACAGCACACGCCGATGTTGAACCTCGATCGCGATGCGGTCCGCGTGACGCGCGCGATGACAAGCGGGTCAGCGGGAACGAACCGGGAGTTTGTCCTGGTGCAGTCGAAAAGTGATGTCGCGCCCGTGATTCGCGCACTTGAAACAGATCAGAGCTACGAGCGGCGGCCGATCAGTGGGCTCCCCGTTTGGCTGCGGCCGGACTTCGCGCTCGCGCGAGTGGGTCCGCGGATGCTCGCCGTTGGGGCACCGGCGGAGGTCCAAGAGTTGGTGCGCGTCCGACTCGGGATCGAGCAGGATCTGAAAATCACGGGCAACTTGTTCGACAGCTTTCAGGCACTCGATCGCGACACCGCTCTGCGCCTGATTTCGAATGTTCCAGCCGGGCTGTCGCGTTATTTCGGCGCGGTCTTTAGCCGTGAACTCCTGAGCGGAACTCAGCTTCTCGGGCTGAGCTTGAACCTGGGGAATCCAGTGCAAGGCCGCTTGCTGTTGAAAACGAAATCAGAAAAAGCGGCCACGGAACTGGCCGATCACATGCGCCAGGAGCCGCAAAATTGGCTCCGCCTTCCCGACTCGGATTTGCTTCTCTATGCGGCTCCGCCCGAAGTGCGGACATCAGGCAGTGATCTCGAGCTCCGGTTCAATGTGCCGGAGAATAGTGCTCGACTTCTCCTGCAGCGCGTTGCAAAGAGCAACGCTGCGCCCGCGATCGCTGTCGCGCCTTAGGCGCGCTGCGTCCGGGTTCGCATTTCAGATCCCCTCGTGAGCTTTCAAAAATCGCGTCTCATCGTCAAAGCCGCCGCCGCTTCGGTCTCTTTTCTCTGCGCTGCAATCGTCGCGGCACAGGAGCCGGAACTGGTAAACCTGCGAAGCGTCGATCCAACGATTGTGGTTGAGCTTCGTTATGCTGGTGTGCGCAACATCGCGCAGCGACCGCTCTACCCCGCGAACATGGCCGCTTTTGTGCGGCCAGCCGTGGCGCGAAAGCTGGCGATCGCGCAAAGCTATCTGCGCGAGCGTGGTTACGGCTTGAAGATATGGGACGCTTACCGGCCGAAGTCTGCGCACGATCAGCTCTGGCAGTATTCAAGGAACAAGGACTACGTCGCGGATCCGGCCGACGGTCTCGGTTCCCTCCACACCTGGGGCGTAGCAGTTGACGCGACGTTGGTCGATAAAGATGGCCGCGAGGTCGAGATGCCAACGGACTTCGATAGTTTCACGGCCGAGGCAATGCTGCATTATAACGGTTCGAACGAGGCCGTCCGTCGGAACGTTCGTCGGTTGCAGACGGCGATGGCGAAAGGCGGCTTTTACGGACTGCGCACCGAATGGTGGCACTTCGTTGCGAAGGATTGGAAGACGTATCAGGCAATCCCGGAGATTGCGATCGTCCCGAGGTCCATCACGGCCGCCGGGGCCGCTCCCGCGGCAGGGAAAGCGACTTCCGCCGGACACTAACAATAACCGCGCGGCCTCCTATGCTGGAGCGAGCGCAGTCTGCCGGCAGATCCAGCCTCCGCCGAGTACTACGTCGCCGTCGTAGAACACCGCCGCCTGTCCCGGTGTGACGGCTTTTTGCGGCTCGTGGAGTTTCAGGCGCGCCTGCCCGTCGAACAACGGGAACAGCGTTGCCCTCGCGCCGGCATGCGCATAACGGATCTTCACGGTGACTTCGACTGGCTCTTCCGCGATGCCGCGACTCACCCAGTTTACGCGATCGATTTCAAATTCCTCGGAAACGAGATCCTCTGCGCCGCCGACGATCACGCGGTTCGTCTCAGGATCGATGTCGACGACGTAACGCGGTTGCGGTGATCCGCCGGGCAATCCTTTTCGCTGACCGATCGTGAACAGCTCGATCCCGCCGTGTTCTGCAATGAAATTTCCGTCGAGATCATAGATGCCGCCTTCGTGGAATTTCGTCTCTCCGAGATGAGAACGCAGAAACGCCTTGTAGTCATTCCCGGGGACGAAGCAGATCTCCTGGCTGTCGACCTTGTTGGCTACTTTCAGGCCTAACGAGCGAGCGATTTCGCGGATCGCAGGCTTCGACATGCCGCCGAGCGGCGTCAACGCCCGCAGCAACTGCTCCTGCCGCAGACTAAACAAGAAATAAGACTGGTCCTTCCGCGGATCTGCACCTTTGCGAAGCACCGCCCGCCCGTCGTGATGCTCGATAATGGCGTAATGACCTGTCGCGATGTAGTCGCACCCGAGCGCTGCGGCTTTCTGCCAAAGGCTTCCAAACTTCAGCTTTTCATTGCACATCACGCAGGGGTTTGGCGTTCGCCCAGCCTGATATTCGCTCGAGAAATAATCGATCACGACACGCTCGAACTGATTCGCTTCATCGACCACGTAGTGCGGAATGCCTAACGAGTGCGCAACATTGCGTGCGTCGGCCACCGCTTGCGGGCCGCAGCATTTATCTTCGGCGCGCGAAATGCAGTCCTGCGGCCAAACTTTCATCGTCACGCCGACAACGTCGTAGCCTTGCTCCCGCAGCAGATAGCCAGCGACGCTGGAATCAACGCCGCCGCTCATCCCAAGCAGGACGCGCTTTTTTTCCGAAGACATGGAACCGGTAAAATCGACGTCGTCCAGCACGAGTCAATCGCGTGGACGCAGCCTCTCCGCTATTTTGCCCTCACCGGCCGGCTCACAAATCCGCTACCAAGCTGCGTGAAGCGCCACGGCAAATCAGCTGAGCGAGTAATCCCGATTCGTTCATCAGCCACAACTTCGACAGCCGCGTCTGGTCGCACGACAAAGCAATGCTTGGGATCGGCGGTGAGATCCATTTCGTGGTGTCGCATATTGATGTCGAAGGCCTGGGTAAGCTTACCCGGGCCGGAGCAAAGTTGGCGGACATTCTCGGCTCCGCGACGCGATTGCATCAGCGGCACGCCGCGGGTCGGCTCGACCGCGCGAATCAAAATCAAGCCGTCGAGCGCGCCACCTTTTACAAGCACATTGAGCATCCAGTGCACGCCGTAGTTTAGATAAATGTAGGCTGCGCCAGGCGCATTGCGCGCGACGAATGCACGCGTGCTCGGCCGACTGAAGCAGTGCGACGCCTCATCGTTTTCGGTGAGATACGCTTCGCATTCGACAACGATCCCGCCGCAGCGCCCCCAGACCAATTCAGCGCCAATCAGATCGCGGGCGCACTGCAGGACGTCGCCGCTAAAGAATGCAGCGTCGAGGGTATCCGCACGCCGACCGGACACAGCCGTTCTACTGCTGGTCGAGCGGTTCTACCTGCGGAATCGCGTCCGGAAGCGGCACCGCAAACGAAGGCGTCTTCCAGTCAGGCGGCTGGTAGCACACGGGATATACAACGCCGCTGCATTCGGTAGCGTCGCCGTCTCGGAACGCCGGAATGAATTTCGCGTTATTGAAATCCTGCGCGACAACCTGCGCGAAGCCGAGCAACGGCGGGTCCTCTGCGACGACGACCATCTGCTGCGGATTGCCCTGCGCATCGACGTTCAGCATCAGATCCACGACCGCGTTCACTTCGACCTCGATCTCGCTCGGATAATCCAAACCGGTGAAGGCAGAGTCAGCCCCGAACACAGGCTGCGGTGCGATGAAATCGTGGTCAGCTTTAATCTCGGCCGGATCCTGATTCAGCAACAGGTGTAGCCGAGGCTTACTCCCTTCACTATAGATCAGCGTGCCGGAAAGAACGACGTCTACCGGCTGGTGCTGATAGACGGCCGGCGCGAATTTCGCATGCTCGAGTTTCGTCCGGAGTTCCTGCTCGAGCGGTGCCGTCCCCGGCATACCGCGGTAGGTGCGGAATTGTTTCGCCTCGCCGTTGCGCGCGACGACGACGGCGAACATTACGGCACCGTCTTTTTGTCCAGCGTTAACGAGAGCTTGTTCGTCGAGCCGATTGATCAGCGAGTCTGCACCCGAAGCCAAGACAGCCGGCCGAAACTGCGGAAGCCCCTGTCCTTTGACTCCGCCTGCTAAGACAAATAAGGCGACCAGGAGAACAGAGAAGCGGACGAAGCAGCGCATAGGGGCACTACGCAACCTGCTAGGCCGCTCTTTCGCAACTGCAAAACTCGCCACTGAAGAGAGCTCTCCGTTACGCCGTGCGC
This sequence comes from Chthoniobacterales bacterium, assembly GCA_046262215.1. Classification (GTDB taxonomy): domain Bacteria; phylum Verrucomicrobiota; class Verrucomicrobiia; order Chthoniobacterales; family UBA10450; genus JACCTI01. Next base: position 9,110 of record JBHENE010000080.1, read on the forward strand.
CCACAGCAGTTCTTGAATTTTTTCCCGCTGCCGCATGGGCAGGCATCGTTCCGACCGACTTTCGGGATCTCGCGCCGCACAGGTGCGAGCTCGAGGCGCACTTCGTCGCTTTCGCCGTTGCTGCTGCCGTCCCCATCCGGTTCCGCGCCGATCCGTTCCGGTCTCCGACCCGGGACTGGTCCGGGCGTCGGGCCATTCGCCGTCGGCGCCGTCGGAGCGTGCTCGCGCAGGAGAAACTGTGGAAGCGTTGAGAGAAAAGTTTCAAACGCCTGCAGGTTCGAAGTGCTCCGGAAGAGATTGTGGAGGACCTCGTTTTTGATGTTCGCCATCAGCTCGGTGAACATGTCATACGCTTCCGTCTTATACTCGACGAGCGGATCCTTTTGCGCGTAACTGCGCAGGTAGACGCCTTCGCGAAGCGCATCCATCGCGTAGAGATGCTCCTGCCAGAGACGATCGATGGCGTTGAGAATAATGTAGCGCTCGAGGCTCCTCACGGCAGTCGGCTCTTCATGGCTCGACTTCCGCTCATACGAATCCTTGATCTTCTCGATCAAGAACTGCGCGTTCTCTTCGACCGTGCGCGTGTCGAACGCCGCCTTTTCGCTCGATAAGCCGAGGGGGAATGTCGTGTTCACCCAATGCATTAGCGCGCCGTAGTTCGGCTCGTCGCCGGTGCCTGTGCCGAGATGCTCGCGCACCTTTGCCGGCACCGCTTCGTCGATGACTTCGTAGATCAATTTGCGCGGCTCGTCGGAGTCGATCGTGTCGTTGCGGTAGGTGTAGACCACCTCGCGCTGATTGTTCATCACGTCGTCGAAATCGAGCGTGCGTTTACGCTGCAGATAATTGCGCTGCTCGACGCGCTTTTGCGCTGTCTCGACGGACTTGTTCAGCCACGGATGTTCGAGCTCCTGACCTTCTTCAAGGCCGAAGCGCTCCATGATCTTCGTCATGCGATCGGCGGCACCGAAGTTCCGCATCAAATCGTCTTCGAAACTGACGTAAAAGCGCGAGCCACCAGGATCGCCCTGGCGCGCGCAGCGTCCGCGCAGCTGCCGATCGATCCGGCGCGATTCGTGCCGCTCGGTGCCGATGACGAACAGCCCGCCTTTGTCGCTCACGCCCGGTCCGAGCT
>JBHENE010000081.1:0-8081 GCA_046262215.1 Chthoniobacterales bacterium
GCGCTGTGGATCGGTGTGCGCGTGGTGTTGCTTGCCGCGACGGTGTCGCGGATGCGGAAGCGCTTCGGGTTCTTGATGGAAGACGACGGCGAGCCGAGTGGCGGCAGCTGGAACTTCGATCCGGAGAATCGTGCCACCTTCAAGGCGTGGCAGGCCGCCGGCCGTCCTTGTGCCGGCACGCAGCTGCGCGAAGAGCCCGATGAGATCACACGCGACGTGGTCACGGTGGTGCAGCGCGAGTTCCCGCAGAATCCCGGTGACGCCGCGAACTTCTGGCTGCCGGTCGATCGTGCCGGCGCTCTGCGATGGCTGCGCTACTTCATTGATGAACGGCTGCCGACGTTCGGCGCGTTCGAAGACATGATGGCGGAAGGCGAGCCGTTCATCTCACACTCCGTTCTCTCACCGTTGCTGAACCTCGGGCTGCTCCATCCGCGTGAATGCGTCGAAGCCGCGATCGACGCTCACAAATGCGGCGCCGCGCCGATCAACTCCGTCGAAGGATACGTGCGGCAGGTGATCGGCTGGCGGGAGTTCATCAACGGCGTCTACTGGTTTCGCGGCCCGGAATACAAGGAGCTGAACTCGTTAGGCGCGGAGCGGCCGCTGCCGGAGTGGTTGTACACTGGCGACACGCAGATGAATTGCCTGCATCACGTGCTCCGCCAGAACCTGCAGCTCGGCTGGAATCACCACATCCAGCGCCTTATGGTGCTCGGAAATTTTTTCCTCATCGCCGGCATCAACCCACAGCAGGCACTCCGCTGGTATCTCGAGATGTATGTCGACGCCTACGATTGGGTGATGGCGGCGAATGTCATCGGCATGTCGCTCTACGCAGATGGTGGTTACATGGCGACGAAGCCGTATGCCGCCACCAGCACCTACATCAATAAGATGAGCAACTACTGCGCAGGTTGCCGCTTCAATCCGGCGCAGAAAACCGGCCGCGACGCCTGTCCTTACAACTACCTGTACTGGGATTTCATCGACCAGCATGCGGATCGTTTCGCCCCAAATCCGAGGATGCGCGCGGTCGTGGGTAGCTGGCTCCGCCGCACGGATGCGAACAAAGAGGTGGTGCGTTCGTCCGCGAAAGAGTTTCTCGCGGAGCATGTTCCGGCGTGACGGCAGAAACGATTCGCGCGGCGCTGATCGCGACCGCTCGGGAACGCTACCCGTTAAGCTTTTGTCCCTCAGAAATAGCGCGGCAGGTGGCGCCGAGTTCGTGGCGTGAGTGGATGCCGGCGGTGCGCAAAACGGCCGAAGTGCTCGTTAGGCAAAGCAGGCTGCGTTGCACGCAGCGCGGCTTGGAAGTGGCGCCCGCAAACGCGCGTGGACCGATACGGCTGAGCGCTGTGACGAGCGATGGACAAAGCCAACCTGCTGCGCCAACCCGAAGTGTAAGTATGCCAGCGAAATCAAAGAAGCAGCAGATGGCGGCCGGCGCAGCGCTGGCGGCGAAACGCGGAGAGATGCCGAAGAAGGCGCTGAAAGGCGCATCGAAAAGCATGGCCTCGTCGATGAGCGAGAAGCAGCTCGAAGAACTCGCGCACACTAAGGGCAAGAGCCTGCCGAAGCGTGCCGGTGCGAAGACGTCGTCAGCGAAGAAGTAGCCTCCACCGCGGGCTCAAGCAGTCATCCCGAGCAAAGTCGAGGGACCCCGTGGCTGTATCACGCGTGTCCCCGCGGGGTCTCTCCACTCCGCTTCGCTCCCGTCGAGATGACGGAAGGTTACAGGCCACGGATGGACACAGATGAAACACCGATAGGGAAGCTGTGCGCTCGTCCTCATCTGTGTAAATCTGTGTTCATCTGTGGCTAAACCTTCTCCGGCTGACGCAGAACGTGTCGTCATGACGCGTTGGTATCGCCTCCTCTACGTGCAGGTGCTGATCGCCGTTGCGCTCGGCGTGTTGATCGGCGCGTTGTTTCCCGACTTCGGCAAAACGCTGAAGTCGCTCGGCGACGCCTTCGTCAAGCTGGTGAAGATGATCATCGCACCGATCATCTTCTGCACCGTCGTGCACGGAATCGCGTCGATGAGCGATTTGAAAAAGCTCGGCCGCGTCGGCGGCAAAGCGCTGCTCTACTTCGAGGTCGTCTCGACGTTCGCGCTCGTCCTCGGACTCGTCGTCGTGAACGTCCTGAAACCCGGCGCCGGATTTAACATCAATCCCGCCACCCTCGATCCCGCAGTCGGTCAGGGCTACGCGCAGGCTGCGCACGGGCAGAGCGTCACCGATTTCTTTCTGCACATCATCCCGAACTCATTCTTCGATGCGTTCGCGACGGGCGATCTGCTCCAGGTCTTACTCGTCGCCATACTGACCGCATTCGCGATCTCCGCGATGGGCGAGCGTGGTCGGCCCATTCTTCGCGGAATCGACGCCGCGTCACAAATCTTCTTCGGGATCATGCGCATCATCGTCAAAGTGGCGCCACTCGCCGCGCTCGGCGCCATGGCGTTCACCGTCGGCAGCTATGGCCTCGGTGCCTTGAACCGCCTCGTCGCGCTGATGCTGAGCTTCTATGTGACCGCCGGCATCTTCGTGCTCGTTGTGCTCGGGTCGATCGGGCTGCTCGCCGGTTTTTCGATCTTTCGGCTGCTGAACTACATCAAGGAAGAGATCCTGCTCGTGCTCGGGACCAGCTCGTCGGAGACGGCACTGCCAGGCATGCTCGAGAAGATGCGCCGCCTCGGCTGCGCCGAATCGACCGTCGGCCTTGTCATCCCGACCGGCTACAGCTTCAATCTCGACGGCACCAATATCTATATGACAATGGCGGCGATTTTCCTCGCGCAGGCCACCAACACGCCGCTCGATTTGAAGCAACAAATCGCGCTCATGCTCGTCGCGATGATCTCATCCAAAGGCGCGAGCGGCGTCACGGGCGCGGGCTTCATCACCCTCGCCGCGACACTCGCAGCCGTGCCGAGCATCCCGATCGAATCGCTCGCGTTGCTCGTAGGAATCGATCGCTTCATGAGCGAGTGTCGCGCGGTCACGAACCTGATTGGCAACGCCGTCGCCACGATCGTCGTGAGTCGGTCGGAGGGTGAAATCACAAGCGCCGAACTCCGCCAGAACATGGCGCAGAGCGCAAGTATTCTCGAGCTGCAACCGGAAGCAGCCTAATCGAAGAGCTCGAGGCGCGGTATGAGAGCTCGTCATCCTGAGTCGCGTAGACGACGAAGGATCTCCCGCGTGGCCGTACATCACACCAGGGAACTCTCAGTAGCGCTGACTGCGTGGCGAGATCCTTCGGCGCGCTTCGCCAGCCTCAGGATGACGGGCGCGTGAACGCTTCGCAATCACTGCGCTGACCGTGCCGCCAGCGCGCGGAAGATACGGAGGTCGTCGATGCTGTACTTTCCGCCTAACGAGTCGCGCAATCCGGTGAGATTGCCCAGGCCGCTCCGCGCAAATGCCACCGCGATCTCCGCCTGCTGGTCAGTCGTGAAGAACTGGTCGCGCGTGAGCGGCGCGCCTGACTCAATCGCGAGCGCCAGATGCGTGCAGATCGTGCTGCGCACAAAGCCGCGCGTCCGCACAATGTCGTCGATCGTTTCGCCGCGCTGGAAACGCTGCAACGTCTCACGTTCGCTGTCGTTGAGAGCAGCACGCTTCGGTGCAGCGGTGACCGGTTTCGTCCCGAATGTTTTCCGCTCATGCGAGTCCAGGTAATCGCGAATCGCCGCCAGAAACGGCTCCGCAAAATCCTTCAGCTTCTGCTCGCCGACACCTGGAATGCGGCGGAACTCCGCCGGAGTTGTAGGGTAACTGCGCGCCATCTCGCGCAGCGCCACATCGGAAAAGATGACGTAAGCCGGCACATCCCGTTCGTCGGCGATGCTCCGCCGGAGAGCGCGCAGCGCATCAAACAGCGTCTCGTCCGTCTCGATTTCGCCCGCACGGCTTTTCGTTTTCGCCGCGACGTCCGTCGGCTTGGTCAACGTGATCGGCGTGCGCTGCCGCAATGCATCCATTCCGTTCGCGGTGAGCTGCAGCGTCGCGAACTTTCCCGGCGCCGCTTCCACCAAACCGAGCCGCAACAACTCGCGCCCGATCGCTTGCCACGCCTCGCGCTTGATGTCCCCACCGATGGCATACGTCGAAATCTGATCGTGGCCGCGCTGACGCACCGCCTCCGTCTTCGCGCCGGTCAGCACCTCCACGATGTGATTGAGGCCAAATCCGAAGCCGCTCTTCTGCTGCACGCGCAGGACGCACGAGAGAAACTTCTGCGCGGCGATAGTGCCGTCGAACGTCTCGCGTGGCGTGAGGCAGTTATCGCAACCGCCGCACGACTCCTCGGGCCGCTCCTCGCCGAAGTAGCGCAACAACGTCGTGCGCCGGCATTGCCGCGCCTCCGCGTAGTGCACCATCTGCCGCAGTTGCTCGTGCGCGATTTTCTGTTCCGCCGCGTTCTTCTCCTCGATGAACCGCGTTTGCTTCACCACGTCAGCAGCGCTGAAGAGCAGCACGCATTCGCTCGGTAAGCCGTCGCGACCCGCGCGGCCCGTCTCCTGATAATAGCTCTCGAGGTTCTTCGGCAGATCGTGATGCACGACAAAGCGGACGTTCGATTTATTGATCCCCATGCCGAACGCGATCGTCGCCGTGATCACGCGCACATCGTCGCGCAAAAACATCTCCTGGTGCCGCGCGCGCTCCGCGTTGTCGAGGCCAGCATGATACGGCTTCGTCTGAACACCGTCAGCGTTCAGCTTGGCGGCTAACGAGTCAGTCATCTTGCGGCTCGCGCAATACACGATGCCGCTCTCATGCGGCCGCGCGCGCAGGAACGCGAGCAGCTGATCGTATGGCTGCGACTTCGGGACGACGCGATAGGTGAGATTCGGCCGGTCGAAACTCGCGACGTAACACTGCGGATCGCGCAGCTGCAGCTGCTTCAGGATGTCCTCGCGAACGCGCGTCGTCGCAGTGGCGGTGAGCGCCATCGTCGGCACGTCGGGCAGGTGCGTCCGCAGCTTCTTCAGCTCCCGATATTCCGGTCGGAAATCGTGGCCCCATTCGCTGATGCAGTGCGCTTCATCGATCGCGATTTGCGCGATGTTCCAGTTCAGTGCCTTTTCGAGAAAGCCTTCCAGCATCAGCCGCTCCGGCGCGACGTAGAGCATCCGGTATTCGCCACGATGCAACCCGCGCCACCGCGCTTTTGCCTCGTCACCGCCGAGTGTCGAATTCAGAAACGTCGCCGCGATCCCGCTCGCCTGTAGCGCATCGACCTGGTCCTTCATCAGCGCGATGAGCGGCGACACAACGATCGTGAGGCCCTCGCGCAGGAGCGCGGGCAGTTGAAAGCAGAGCGACTTCCCGCCGCCGGTCGGCATTAGCGCGAAGACATCGCGCCCGGCGAGTGAGTCGCGCACGATCTGCTCCTGCAGCGGCCGGAACTCGGAGTAGCCGAAGTGCTTCTTGAGCGGCGTGAGCAGATCCACCGGTGCACTGTAGCACCCGCGGCAAGCCCTGAAGCTTCGAAGCCGCGGAGGGCGGTATTGTTCATTTGCGAGCGGTCGCGCGTTATCGAAAGTGCGGCGTGAGAAGAAGAGTGTCAGCTGCAGTGCTGGTTGCGACGGCCGTCGCATGCACTGTGTCGCGTGCGGCTGATTCGGAGTCAGAGACGACGGCAGCGAACAAGCTTTACCAGCAGGCGCTGGTCGAGAGCGACGGTGCGGCGAAGCTGGAGAAGCGTGGCAAAAAGCAGGCCGCGATCGATAGCTACGAGTTCGCTGGGAAGCTGGCGGAAGCCTCGATCGCCGAGGCGGAGCGAACGGGAATTCCGGAGGGGGATCGCCCACCAGAAATCTATTTTCGTTGCGCGACTGCGTATCTGCAGGCCGGACGATTGCTCGCGGACGACAAAAATGGCGCCGCTCGCACGGACGAAGATCTGCGGAAAGCGGTGCTGTATTTAGGGCTCGTCGAGAAGCTCGAGAAAGACCGCGCCGAGCGAACCAAGAGCCCGATCAACCCGGAGATCTGGCGCGTGCGGAATGCCGAGGGCTACGCCTGTTTCCTCAGCGGCGAACTAGCGCAGGCGCGGCTGCATTACGGCTCGGTCTTGGAGATGAACCCAAGCTACAAGCCGGCTGAGGATGCCATCGCCGAGATCAACAAAATCGAGCGACAGCAGAACGAACTCTTCAGCCCGCAGGGCCCGACGCTACAAAAAGAAAAGCGCCGCAAGGTTCTTCACGGGATCGTGGATACCTTGAGGCTGGTGAAAGACATCGTGCGGCTCGGGCTGTGAGTCGGAACCTTCCGCGCTTCCGTGCGGTGAGCTTGAGGCAGTAATGACGCATTCGACGTATCGCTACGCGCTGGTCGCTACACTCCTGCTGGCAGCACAAAGTTTTGTGGCAACTGCTCCGGCAGCGGAGGAAGTGCGCGAACGAAACGTGGTCGTCGAAGCGGAGGAGCTTCCGAGCGCTTACGGTGCGCCACCCGATCTGTCGCACGGGCGGATCTCCACTCTTACGAAATCCTACGTCCTTGCGCCCTTTAGCTTCGAAGTGGAGAACACCTACACGGCATCAGTGTTCCGGCATGCTTCGCCAGAGCACCTGTTTGGGCAGGAGGTCGAAATGGGATTGCCGGGACGCTTCACGGTGGGGCTGCAGAACCAGCTTCAGCATCTCAACGGCGGAACCGCGGAGCGGAGCTTCACCGTCGAAGGGCGTTATGCCTTCGCGAACTGGAATAAGATTCCGCTCAACCCCGCGATTTCAGCGGAGTACCGGTTTGGTGTGGCGAGGAAGGTTGGCGACTCCGCCGAAGTAGCACTGCTCGTTTCGCACGATTTCCCGCATGAGGTCGAGTGGGCGATGAACCTTTTCGTCGATCGCGAGGTTAGCGGTCGGCAGTCAACCGCTGCTGGATTCGCGCAGAGTGTCGAATTTCCCATTTTGCTGCCGGAAGAGAAGCTGGAGATTGGCGCAGAGATGCAATATCGCAGTCGCTCTGAAGAGTCGGGTCATCTCAGGACCGGCAAAGGTCTCCAGGTCGGACCGACGCTGGCGTGGCGGCCCACGAAAGACCTACGCTTGGATCTTTCGCCTCTCTTCGGCTGCTCCGCTCACACCCCGGCAGTGCAGGTCTTCGCCGTTTTTTCTTGGTCGTTCGGCCGATCCGAAGCGGGCGATACGGAAACGCCGGCCTCGGCTCACGCGCGGTAAAGCAGCCACTACTTTCTACGATCAAGCCGCGTCGCGTTAAGGGGCCCGTTGCGCGATCGCGGCAAGTAATCCAGCAATCACTTCATCGCGCGGTTTTGCGCCGAGGTTGCCCTTGCCGTGCACGCGGACGCTGACCGCATTCGCTTCCATGTCGCGCCCGCCGATGACGAGCATGGTGTGCACTTTCATCTGCTCGGCGTTCGCGATCTTCGCTTTGATATGGTCGTTGCTCGCGTCGAGCTCGGCGCGGACGCCGCTGGCGCGGAGTTGTTGTTGGATGCTGCGCGCGTATGCGACTAGCGGCTCTTCGTTGCCGATCGGGAGAACGCGGACTTGTTCCGGCGAAAGCCAGAGCGGGAAGTTGCCGGCGTAATGTTCGATCAGGAAGCCGATGAAACGCTCGTGCGTGCCGAGCGGGGCGCGATGGATGCAGAGCGGGGTGGCGTCGGTGTTGTCGCGGGTTTTGTAGGTGAGGCCAAAGCGTTTCGGCTGGGCGAAGTCGACCTGGTTGGTGGCGATGGTGAACTCGCGGCCGATCGCGCTCCAGACCTGGACGTCAATCTTCGGGCCGTAGAAGGCGGCTTCGTTAGGTACTTCGACGTAGTTGATCCCACTGCGCTGGAGAACGCCGCGAACCATGTCCTCCGTCTGCTTCCAAAGCTCTGGTTCGTCGACAAATTTCTGGCCAAGTCGCGCAGGATCGTGGGTGCTGAAGCGCATGAGGTATTTCTCGATGCCGAAGAGCTTGAAATACTTCAGATACATCTGATTGACGGCATTAAACTCGGATTCGAACTGCTCTTCGGTGCAATAGATATGGGCGTCGTTCATCTGCAGAGAACGAACGCGCATGAGGCCGAAGAGTTCCCCGCTTTGC
>JBHENE010000082.1:0-10173 GCA_046262215.1 Chthoniobacterales bacterium
TGTGGTTTCTCCTAGAGGCTTGTTTGGTTTTGATTAGTGCTGAGGTCTGTTTCCGCAACTACTTGCAGTCACAGCGATCTCTTATGGTTCTCATAATTGTCATAATTGATTCTCATTGTCTATGACAATTTTCATGCCGCGGTGCTAGCTATCGTCGCCTGCTGCAATCCTACGGGTGTTTTTCCCTCTGGAGGCTGACTTTTTTTGCCGCGAAGAAATTTTCGGTTCTCGCGATTTGGTCAGCTGATCACCTCCAAACTCGATTGCCGGTGCCCTAGCACTACAGATGCCAACGGCGTATATTTCGACAAGGAGCTCCAAGCTGCCCGGGAATGGGGCGTGGCAGGGAATTTGCCTATCGTGTCCGACCGCCTACGGTCGCCGTCGATGGCGGTGCGCACAGTGATCCTTGAGGTGCCGACGAGCGGGAAGGGGACTTACGACTTCACCCGCCAGGTGCAGGAGGCAGTCGTAACGAGCGCAATACGGAATGGTACGGCGACGGTGTTCGTCCAGCACACGAGCTGCAGCCTCGTCATCATGGAGAACGCCGCGCCGGCAGCACGGCGCGACCTTGAGCGATTCTTCGAGCGGCTAGTGCCGGAACACGCAGACTACGAACACGACGACGAAGGTGCAGACGACAGCACTTCGCACATTCGGATGGCGCTGACGCGGACCAGCGAAGTGATCCCAATCGCGGACGGCCGACTGCAACTCGGCACGTGGCAGGGCATCATGCTCTTCGAGCATCGGCGCGCGGCGCACCGACGCAGTGTTGTCGTTACGTTGATGGGAGAATAGCAACGCGACTACTCGTAAATCGCTTCCACGAGGCGGAGCGATTTCTCGTTAGGCAGGAGCGATTGCTCCATCTGGTTCATGACGTAAGCGAAAGCGATGCCGTTCTCGGGATCGGCGAACGCATGACTGCCGCCAGCTCCGGGGTGACCGAACGACAAGAGCGACGGGCCGAAGATTCTCGGTGACGCATCGGGAGGGTCTTTCATGAATCCCGCGCAGAAGGCTGTCGGGATTTGGAAAACGCGGTCATCGCCAGCGGCCAGAGTGGTTGTCATCTTCGCCAGCGTGCTGGCAGTGAAGAACCTGCGCCCGTCGAGTTGACCGCCGTTGGCCAGCATCGCGTAAAACTTCGCGAGTGACGATGCGCTGCCGATTCCGCCAAACGAAACGATCGGCAGCGCACGCACTGCCGGCGCATTCATGCCGCTGACCGCGTGCAGGCCTGCCGGCGAGGTAAAAGTTTTTCGCGCGATTGTGCCGGGCGTCGCCAGCGCCTTGTAGAAGCTGGAGGGGGTCGGCGCGCGGCCCCCTTTGGCGGCGTAAATCGTCGCGACACGGGCGTTTTCCGCTTCGGGCAACCCGATCCAGATATCGAGGCCGAGTGGCTCAGCGAAATGCTCGCGCCAGTATTCTCCGATCGTGTAACCCGTCAGGCGCCGGACAAGTTCATCGAGCAGAAACCCGAACGTGCGGGCGTGGTAACCGTGCGCGCTCCCGGGCGGCCAGAGCGGCGGCTGCACTTCGAGAGCCCGGACGACCGCCGTGTAATCTGTGACATCGACATGATGCTCGAGCGCCGGCAGACCAGCCTGGTGGGAGAGCAATTGCGCGAGCGTAATCTCGTCCTTCCCGGTCTGCGCAAACTCCGGCCAGAACTCGGCCACCCGTCGATCAAGAGCGATGTTTTGTTCTTGCAGGACTTGCAGTAAGCACGCGCTGCCGAGACCCTTCGTGGCCGACCAGAAGAGCACGGGCGTGTCAGCCGTCCATGGAATCTCGCGATGTGCATCACGAAAACCGCCGTGTAACTCGACGATCGGTCTCCCGTGTTGCCAAACGGACACAGCGGCGCCGAGCTCACCACGATCGCGGAAATTCGCCTCGAAGATCGCCTCGAGCCGTCGGCGGAGTTTTTGCGGGACGAGTTCCATCGCTCCGCTTCTGTAGCGGCATGCGTGTCGCCTGCAAACGCCGGCCCGCGAAGCGCCAGCCTAGATCAACGCGTGCACCGCTTGCAGATCCGGATCCTTCTTCGCGAGCTCGCGAAAGCTGGAATCCATCCGGAAGCTGATCAGCAGGTTCTCGCGCGCGCCATTCACATCACCGAGAAGCGCTTCGTAGCAGCCCATGTTGTAGTAGTAAATCGGCTCTTTCAGGAGCGCGACGGGACCCTTGACGAGCAGCTTTTTCGTTTCGGCGGTTTTGCCGAGTTGGTGCAAACAGAAGCCGGCGTGCAGGAAACCAGTGTCGCAGTCAGGCGCGACGCGACAGAGCAATTGGCTGACGCGGAGAGCCTTCCCCCAGCGCTTTTCCCGCATCAGATGATGCAGGCGTAACTGCAACACCTCGGGACGGTTCTGGAAACGATCTTCGATCGCGTCGAGCTCTGCGATCGACTCTTTGTACATCCCGAGCTCTGCGTAGCCGCAAGCTGCTTGCACGTTCCATTCGAACTCCACCCGATCTATAGCAGCACAACGCTTGCCAACCTGCGCCGCGTTCACTGCACGAACGTTAAATCAGCAGCTGTTCGAGCTCGGCGAGACGGCGCTCGAACAGGCGCAGCGTCGCTTCGACTGGCGCGGAAGTTGTCATATCGACCCCGGCACGTTGCAGCGTGGGGAGCGGGAACTCCGCGCCGCCGGACTTCAAGAAACCGAGATACGCTTCGACGGCTCCCGGTTCGCGCGACAAAACACGTTCCGACAACGCAACCGCAGCCGACAGGCCGGTCGAGTATTTGTAAACGTAAAACGCGCTGTAGAAGTGCGGAATGCGGAGGCATTCGAGCTCGAGCTGCGGATCGATCACGACCGCATCGCCGAAGTAAGCGTCGAGCAACTTCCGGTATTCAGCTTTGAATACATCCAGCGTTAACGCCTCGCCGCTTTCCTCGATCGCGTGAATGACGCGTTCGAATTCAGCAAACATTGTCTGCCGAAACACGGTGCCGCGAATGTCATCAATCTGGCGATTGATGATATAGGCGCGCATCTTCGAATCGTCGGTCTGCTCGAGCAGGTGATGCGTGAGCAGCTCTTCGTTGAAGGTGCTCGCCACCTCCGCGAGGAAGATCGGGTAGTCGTAGTCTTGGAAGCGCTGCGACTTCTGTGCGAGCCAAGTGTGCATCGAATGTCCCGCCTCATGCGCGAGCGTGTACATATCGGCGAAGACATCATCCTTGTAGTTCATCAGGATGAAGGGCGGTGCGCCGTAGCTGCCGCTTGAAAATGCGCCGCTGCGTTTCCCTTTCGTTTCGTAGCGGTCGCACCAACGCCCGCGCAATCCGTCGGCCAGCGCGCTGACATATTCTGCGCCGAGCGGCGCGAGCGACTCGACGACCTTCTCGATTGCCTCGTCGAAACTGACGCGCGTCTCGATCTCCGCGACGAGCGGCACGTAGGTGTCGTAGGCGTGCAACTCCTCGAGGCCGAGAACGCGACGCCGGAGCTCGTAGTAGCGCAATAACGCCGGGACGCCGTTGCGGACTGCGCCAACTAAGCCGTCGTAGACCGCCACCGGCACGTCGTCGCTGAAGAGCGAAGCCTCGAGTGCGCTAGAGTGATTGCGGGCGCGAGCGCGGAACACATCGGCTTTGACGGAGTAGGCGAGCGAAGTCGCAAGCGTGAACTGGTGATCCTGAAATTCCGCGTAGAACTGTGCGAACGCGCTCTTTCGCAGTGCTGGGTCGCGCTTTAGCAGCAGCGAGCTGTAGGTGCTCTGGGTGAGCGGAACTTCGCGACCCTGCTCATCGCGCAGCGTGCCGAACTTCATGTCGACGTTCGTGAGCTGCGAGAAAGCGTCGTCGTAACCGTCGAGCGCAGCGCTGCCCATCGCGAGCAGGCGTTCTTCGCGCTCGCTTAGCACGTGCGGCCGCATGCGGCGCACTTTGTGCAGGCTCGTCCGCCATTCTGCGAGGAGGCGATCGTCGAGAAACTCCGTCCAGCGCGCGTCGTCGATCGCCTGGATTTCCGGCACGACGAACGCGGACAATTCACCGATCTGCGTCATCAAATTTTGCAACTGACCGCCGCGCGAGAGGTATTCGTCCTTTGCGCTATCCTCCGCGAGCTGCAGCGAGGCGTAGTGATAAACGCGCTCAATTTTCAGATCGAGTTCCTTCTCGAACTCGAGCAACTCCGCGAGCGTCGCAGCGGATGCGCCGACACGCCCTTTCCATCCGGCGATTCGCGGATAAGTCGACGTAATCCAGGCGACATCCTCTTCCCATTTGCCGACGTCGCTGAAGAGCTGCGTCAGGTCCCATTTATCGGTCTCGGGAAACTCGTCGCGTGTGGGTGTGGTTTGTTGTTCGTGGTCCATTATCGGAATCCGGCTTCACCTTCCTTGTGCAGGCGCGCGCCTTTGATCTGAAGTGGCTCGGGCGCGTCCTTCGCCGGAATATTAGGGCAGCTGTCGATCCACTTCATGCTGTCAGAAGCCGCCCAGCCCACGGCATTACGCAAGACCTGCTGCACGACCGGGTGATGATAAATCGGGTAAACTTCGTGACCCGGTGCAAAGTAAAAAATCTTCCCGTTGCCGCGCTTCCAAGTGCAGCCGGAGCGAAATACTTCGCCGCCTTCAAACCAAGAGATGAACACCGTTTCGTCAGGTGTCGGCACGGCGAATGGTTCGCCGTACATCTCGGTATTCGGAATCTCGAAATAGCGATCGACGCCGCGTGCGATCGGATGCGCCGGATTGCAAACCCAGAGCCGTTCTCTTTCGCCCGCTTCGCGCCAGGTCAACGAGCAGCTTGTCCCCATTAATCGCTTGAACGGCTTCGTATAATGCGCGGAGTGCAGCGCGACGAATCCCATCCCTTCCCAGACGCGTGCAATCACGCGCTCGACAACCTTGTCGTTAACTTTTTTGTGCGCCCGGTGTCCCCACCAGACGAGCACGTCGGTCGCTTCGAGAACTGCTTTCGTGAGACCGTGCTGCGGCTGCTGCAGGGTGGCAGTTCGGACTTCGAATTGCCGCTGCTCCGCGATCGCATCAGCAATCGTCGTGTGCATCCCGTCAGGATAAACGGAGCGGACGATTTCGTTCTCGCGCTCGTGGACGTTCTCGCCCCAGACGGTGACTCGGATTGGGCGCGGCATTGTTGCAAGAAAGACGAGTCAAGACCTGCTGTCATCCCAAGCGGAGTCGAGGGATCCCGCGGCACGGTCGCGCGTTACGCAACGGGGTTCCTCGACTCCGCTGCGCTACGCTCGGAATGACCTCGGGGGCGCAGCGATTCAAAAGCCGGATGCGCAGCGACTATCCGCATCGCTTTCTCGAGCAGCTGCTTTCCGGGCGAGATGCGGTGCCACGGCGAGGCGCCGGACGGATGCGGCAGCGGGATCAGATCGAACGCACGGCCGTTGCGCCGCTGTCGAAATGTTCCCCCGATCACTTCGTCGAGCTTGTTAACGATGATGAACTGCGAGATCGCGAGTTTGCCCACCGGGATCACGAGCCGCGGCCGCAGAAGATCGAACTCATCATTCATCCACGTCGCGCAATTCCGGATTTCGTCCGGCGCCGGCACGCGGTCGCCACCGCTCGTGTTCTTGCCGGGGAAACAGCGACAAACCGCCGCAAAATAAATGCGGGCCCGCACTTCCCCTTCATCCATCCCGCAGAACTGATTGAACCAGCCGAACAGCGTCTTGCCGGCGGTCCAGGCAAACGGCCGCGCCAGCACCGGCTCCTTCACGCCCGGCGCCTGGCCGACGAGGATGACCTTGCTGACCACCGCGCCGCCCGAAACCGGTGGCGGTAACATGCGCGGGCAGCGTCGGCATTGCCGCAGCGCTGCGACGTGTTCCTCCAGCCGCGCGCGCTGTTCGGCTCGCGTGTTCGTGGTCCCCGGAGTCATCGGCGAAGGTTGCACGCTCGCGGCGATGCGAACAACTTTCGGACGCACATGGCTGTTCAGTTTCAGGATTACTACGAGACGCTCGGTGTCGCTAAGACGGCGACGGAAGCGGAGATCAAGAGCGCGTTTCGCAAGCTCGCGCGGAAGCACCATCCCGACGTCGCGAAGGACAAGAAGACGGCGGAGGAGAAGTTTAAGCAGATCAACGAAGCGTACGAAGTTCTGAGCGATAAGGAGAAGCGGCAGAAATACGATCAGCTCGGGGCAGACTGGAACCAGCCCGGCCGCGGAGCGCCACCGCCGCCCGGGTATGGACGCCCCGCGGGTGGCGGACGCAACCCGTTTGGCGGAGGAGATGAAGGCGTTGAGTTCGAATTCGGCGGCACCGGATTCAGCGATTTCTTCGAGGCCTTCTTCGGCGGTGGTCGCGGGCAGTCAGCGTTCGGCGGAGGTCAACCGGGCTTCGGTCGCCGCGAGGCTGGCGCGGAGCGGGGGAGCGATGTTGAAGCGGATATGATGGTGACGCTCGAGGAAGCGTTGCACGGCTCGAAGCGGACGGTTTCGTTACGCCGCGCGAGTGGGGGCAAACTCGAAACTTATACCGTAAAAATCCCGCTCGGCGTGCATGAAGGCCAGCGCATTCGCTTGGCCGGGCAGGGCGAAGCCGGCGCACGCGGCGGAAAAAGCGGCGATCTGTTTTTGCGGGTGCGGATGGCGCGACATCCGGAGTTTTCGGTGGAAGGGAGCGACCTGATCCACGAGGTGGAACTCGA
The DNA here is from genome assembly GCA_046262215.1 of Chthoniobacterales bacterium. GTDB lineage: Bacteria > Verrucomicrobiota > Verrucomicrobiia > Chthoniobacterales > UBA10450 > JACCTI01. The sequence goes on from JBHENE010000082.1 coordinate 6,667, forward strand.
TTTAGCTCAGGCCGTTCTCGGGACGGAGATTGAAGTGCCGGCGCTCGAAGGCAAAGCACGACTGAAGATTCCGGCGGGTACGCAGGCTGGGCAGCGTTTTCGCCTCCGCGAGCGGGGCTTGCCGAATGCATCCGGCACGCGCGGCGATCTTTATGTCGTCGTCGAATTGTGTGTGCCGAAAAAACTGACGGAGCGCGAGCGGGAGATTTGGACGCAGCTGGCAGAGCTGCGCGGCAGCTGATCGCTTAGCCTCGACAAGGCTGGTGCGCCTCGGCACCCTGCCAGCATGAAAATCGCGCTTGGAACGGATCACGCCGGCTTCCGCTTGAAGGAAAAAGTGAAAGCGTTGCTGGAGTCGCTCGGGCATGAGGTGCGCGATTTCGGCACGTTCAGCGAGGAGTCTGTCGACTATCCGGTGTTCATCCGACCGGCGGCGCAGGCGGCAGCGAGTGGCGAGTGCGAGCGTGCGATCGTTTTTGGCGGATCGGGTAATGGCGAGGCGATGGCGGCGAACAAAGTCCGCGGCGTACGTTGCGCGCTGTGCTGGAATGAGGAGAGCGCGCGACTTTCCCGTCAGCACAACGATGCAAATGTCTTATCTCTGGGGCAGCGCCTCATCCCGGAGGAGCTTGCGTTGCATATCGTGCGGATCTGGTTAACCGCCGATTTCGAAGGCGGCCGGCACGCCAGGCGCATTGCTCAGCTTGAGCTCGGTTAGAACCAGACGTCGGCGCAGACGCTGGCAAGGAAAACCGCGCTTACAAAAGCGTTGCTATGAAAGAAAGCGCGGTTAATCGCGGCAACATCGACAGTCTTTGCGATGCAATGCTCGTAAAACAAAGCGGCTGCGATGAGCAAGAGGCTCACGTAATAGATTGCACCGAGGTTCGCGGAGATGCCGAAGCCGATTAGAGCAACAAATGTTATGATGTGCAGCCACTGCGCAAAGTGCAGACTTGCAGAGATCCCGAGCTTCACGACCAAGGAATGCAAGCCCTCCCGCCTGTCGAAATCATAGTCCTGTATCGCATAGATCACGTCGAAGCCTGCCACCCAGCAAATCACGCCAGCCCCTAAAATCAGCGGCGGACAAGCGACGTTATTGGTTTGCGCGATCCATGCGGCAACCGGCGCAATACCGAGTGCTAAACCAAGAAAAAAGTGTGTTCCGTTTGTAAAACGCTTCGTGACCGAATAAAAAAAAATGATAGCGAGCGCCAATGGCGATAGTAGTGCTGTGGTCTTGTTGATGGCCGCGGCGCATGCGATGAAGCCAGCCGAGCTTCCAATCAGGAGCGCTATCGCGGCCGATTTACGTAGTAACTTGTGGCGCGCTACTGTGCGGGGATTGCGCTGATCGAGAGCCCAATCCGTTAGCCGGTTAAAAAGCATGGCCGCCGTACGAGCGAAAACCATGCAGGCAATCACAAGCAAAAGCACGCGCAGTCGAGGCAGGCCTCGCGTTGCCACGACGAGCGAGCCGAGCGCAAATGGCAACGCAAAGATGGTGTGTGAAAATCGAATCAACCGCAGAAACCGCCTCATCGCGGATGGCGGACTGCTGGGATCCACGGGATCTTGATCTGGCGCAGTCATGTTTAGGGATTTTACGTAGGATCGACGCCCAGCAGCACTGCGAGTTTTCGCTTCGCATTGGAAATGACTGGAACGCCATGAGCAAACAGAAGATACTGAAAGTCGAACGCGAGCAGTTTTCGAAGCGATGCACGCATCTGTTTTTCGTCTTCGCAATATTTCGCTGGGAGCAGCCCGAAATCGTGCATTCCGAAATTGATTAGTGCGTCGCCGATTACCAGCGACCCACCATCGCGCTCGTCGTATAGAGCTATTTCGCCCGGACCGGCACCGGGAATCTCAATCACCCTCAAAATAGCGCCGATGCAATCGCCCTCGCGAACGAAAGTCACCGGACCCTGCGGCCGGGCAATTTCGTGTGAGAAGATGGCAATCGAGAACTGCTTCGCAAAATCGGTGGCGGATCGATGGTGATTCGCGTTTGTCAGGATGACGCCAGCCATTTGTCTTTGGGCGAGCAATGCCGCGGGGGCCTTTTCCAGCGGAATCGGGTCAACAACATAGATGCCGGCAGGAGCGAGGAGCGCAGTCGACGAGAGATCGGCCTTTATCGACGACGCATAGCTTTGCCAAACCCACATACTGCTGGTGATTTGCTGGAGTTCGGCTGCAGGTTTCAAAGCGCGAAAGTGCACTCTGGAAGGAGATTAGCGCAACAAGAGAGAGCGCTTGGTGGAATAAGGAGCAGCAGCGGTGGCATTCCAGTTGCTCTAGTGATTCTAGAAATTATAACCTATGATTACCTTCTCCTACCAAGCTCGGGACGTTTCCGGACGCATTGTCTCGGGCGTCCAAGACGCCCTTAACGAAGATAACGCGGTGACAAGCCTGATGAGCCGGGGGCTCATGGTGCTGTCTCTTCAAAAGAAATCGGCGGCAAGCCGCACCCGCAAGCGCGTATGGTCAGTCAAAGAAACTGATTTGGTGCTGTTTACCCGTCAGCTCTCCACCATGGTGGAAGCAGGCATCTCCCTTGTGCAGGCGCTAACCGCGCTATACGAACAGGCGGACCCGAAACGTCAGAAGAACCTGCGTCACATTGTGAGCGATGTGACGACACGGGTGCAGGGCGGTGAGACGTTTCACGAATCCATCGCCAAACATCCTCGCGTCTTTGACCGGTTGTTCGTGAGCATGGTGAAGGCGGGCGAGGCCGGCGGTCTGCTCGCGGAGATCTTGGATCGGCTGGCCGGATTCCTGGAAGCCAGTGCCCGACTTCGCAAAAAGATCAAGTCGGCAATGACCTATCCGGTGATTGTCGTCTGCATCGCATTCGCGATTACGACGTTCCTGATTGTCCGTGTCGTGCCGATCTTCGGCGAAATCTTTCAGGATTTCGGCGCCAAGCTGCCAGCGCCAACTCAGTTCCTCATTGATGTCAGTGATTTTGTGCGGTCTCAATGGTACTTGCTGCTGCTCGGCATCGGCGGATCGATTTTCGGAATCCGCACATTCCTGCGAAAAAAGCGCGGCAAGCAGCTTAGCGATCGTTGGAAACTAAAGCTGCCGGTGTTTGGTCCGCTTGTGCACAAAATTTGTATGTCTCGGTTTTCACGCACGTTTGCTCAACTGATTCGGAGCGGCGTGCCGATTCTGGAGGTGCTCGATATTGTTGGTGGCTCCTCAGGCAATCACGTGGTCGAGCAAAGCATCAGAGGCGTAAGTCTCGACGTAGAGAAAGGCGACAATCTCTCCGTCGCGCTGTCGAAGAAGCCGATCTTCCCGGCGATGATGTTGCGAATGGTCGCGGCTGGTGAAGCCACCGGCAAGATCGACACGATGCTGGAGAAGATGGCTGATTTCTGGGACGAAGAGATCGAAGCCATGCTCGACGCCCTGACATCGTTGATCGAACCGATGCTCATCGTCTTCCTCGGTGTCATCGTCGGCGGCATCGTGATCGCGATGTTC
>JBHENE010000083.1:0-5128 GCA_046262215.1 Chthoniobacterales bacterium
TCGGCGGCACCGGAGTGTATGCGAACGCTCGCGGTAAAGGGAGCTTCATAGCGACGCAGGATAACACTGACGGACCGCCGCACGTCTTGGGCACGTTCGAAGGTCTAATGTCAAATCCTTAGATCAACACTCGCGTTCGAAAGCCTTAGTCCCACAGGACCGCGTCCTGTGGGACTTTGTCTTTTCCTTCTGGCGACTATCCGAAATTGATCGCCCCGTCGCGCTCGGCGCGTTTGGTCTGCAGTCGTAGTTGGCCGCAAGCTGCTGCGATATCGTGCCCTTTCTCGCGACGCAAGGTGGCGACGACTCCGTGTTCGCGCAGGGTGGCGTGAAAACGCTCCTGCTGAGCGCGCGGCGGACGCGTCCAGTCGAGCCCTTCGACGGTGTTGTAAGGGATGAGGTTGATCTTTGCGGAAAGCCGCCGCGCGATCTTCGCAAGCTGATGCGCCTGTTCGTCGGTATCGTTAACGCCGCCGATCAGGATGTATTCGAACATGATCCGGCGCTTCTTCGCGACGTAGTAATCGCAAGCCTCGAGCAGCACCTTCAGCGGGTACTTGCGGTTTACGGGCATGATCTGGCTGCGCACTTCATCCGTGGCGCCGTGAAGTGAAAGCGCGAGGCGGAATTGCGTCGGATCGTCGGCTAGCTCACGGATTTGTGGAGCAAGGCCGCTGGTCGAAACGGTGATGTGCCGCGCGCCGATTTCCATTCCCCACGGCGCGTTGAGGATCGCGAGCGCGCGCTTCAGATTTGGCAAGTTCGCGAGCGGCTCGCCCATGCCCATGAAGACGACGTTATCGATGCGTTCTCCGCTGTGTTTCTCAACTGCGAGGAGCTGTTGCACGATCTCGCCGGCGTCGAGATTACGCGTCCAACCTTCCAACCCGCTCGCGCAAAACTTGCAGCCGTACGCACAGCCCACCTGGCTGGAGACGCAGATCGTCTGGCGGTCGGAACGTTCACCGTACAACGCCGGCGACGCGGGAATTAACACCGCCTCGATGAGGTTCGCGTCGTGCAGGCGGAAGAGAAACTTCTGCGTTGTGTCTTTAGATCCTAACACGCGCACCACTTCCGCTCGGGGGAAGACAAACTCCTCCGCCAACTGCGCGCGCAACGTCTGCGGCAGATCCGTCATCTCGTCGTAACACGCGACCCGCTTCTTATAGAGCCAATCAGTGACTTGCTTGCCGCGATATGCCGGCTGGCCGCGAGTGACGAAGTGCGCCGTCAGCTCTTCGCGCAGCAACGAAAAAATCGACGGTTTTCTATCGGGCGCGAGCACCGCTGACATTACTGCGGAAGCTGGGTGATGTCGACCGCCTCGCCGCGTCTCGACGAAAGCTCTTGCCGCTGATCTGCGACGCTTCAACTTCGGCGAAATGTCTGCAGTCAATCGTCGCGACCGCGCGGTCTCGCCGCTGATCGGGTGGGACGCGATCCGCGCGAACCTTCGCCCGGCGTTCGCGCTTCAGGCGCTGATGCTGATCGTTCTGCTCGCGTACTACTTCCATCCGCCCGCTGCGGCCCTGCTCAATCGTCTCGCCGAGTACAAGCGCACGCACGGCATCCCTTTTGTCGTGATCAGCTCAATCCTGGCGGGTTCGTTCTTGCCGGAACTGTTCGTCGTCCTGTTCTTCCAACGCGGTCGTTTCCGGCGGGCGAATTTCCGGAACCTTCTCTTTACAACGCCGATGTGGGCCTTCGACGGGATGATCGTAGACCTGTTTTATCGCGCGCTGGCGGCATGGTTCGGCGATCGCGTCAGCCTCCCGGTGGTGGCGCTGAAAGTGTGCGTCGACCAATTCGGCTACAATGTGTTGGTTGCTGGGCCTCTAGAAGTGATCGCCTACGAATGGAAGAACAGCGGGTTCTTGTTCGCAGTGATCCCGCGCTGCCTGAATCTTGCTTACTACCGCAACAAAATCGTCCCGACGCTGTTTGCCACCTGGGCCGTTTGGCTTCCGCTCGTCGCGATGCTTTACTCGCTTCCGCTAGCGTTACAGTTCCCGCTCTTTAGCTTCGCGCTTACCTTTTGGGTTTTGCTTCTCACTTATATGACAAACGTTTTCGCAGGTAAAAGCGCCGAGCCGTCGCTGGCGGACTCGATGGCTCGATGAAAGCTCACGAACTTTTCCGCGATATGCCTACGCCGCTCGCGGCGGAGGTGTTCACATTTCTCCATGAACACGAGAAGCCAGTATATAAGGCCGCCATCCAAGGACTCGCGAATCAGCGGAATCTCCGCGCGGTGTTTGTCGAGCGGAAGCCGCGCGATGAGCGTCACGCCTGGATGAAGGGAGCGCTGAGCCGTCCGGTCAGCGACACGCTCGCGACACACCTCGTGCAGGCGTGGTTGCTCGGCGCGAATAAGCCGATGCTGTGCGATTTTCTCGACGCTTTAGAAATCGCGCACGAAGAAGACGGCACGGTCGAAATTATCCCGCCGTCGCCACCGAAAGAGAAGCTCCTCGCTGCCGTCGATCAGCTGCTGATGAAGTACAACTCGCAGGCCGTCGCAGTGTATCTGCACGCATTTCGCGACATGGATAGCTCAGTACAATGGCCGCCGTTGGATAAGATCCTCGCGGAAGATCCGCGCCTGCAGTTTGCCGTCGCTTAGCTGCTAGCTCGTGAAGTAGAGCAGCGCTTCGTAGATTCCAGCGCCTGCCTCGCTTTCAGCGACGTATCCGCCGCTAGCGCGCACCGCCGTTTTCACTTCCGGGATCGCGTTCGCCGGACATGCGGTGAACGCAGCGTAGCGGCCGTCCAGCATCGAGAGATCGTTGTGGTGATCGCCAGCTGCAAAGGTGTTTTCGCGCGGGATTTCGATCAGCCGCGACAACTCCGCGAGCGCGGCGCCTTTATGGTAGTCGGCGTGACAGAAGCGCAGGTAAACAGTGTTGTGTTGGTAGTGGAAGTTCGGGTGTCCGGCGCGCGCTTCATCGATGAATGAAATGATGCGCCCGAGTTCTTCTTCGGTTTGTGCGATGAGACCCTCCGGGCCGTGCCGATCGTGGAGCACACGGGCGCGGGTGTTGCGTTGCACAAAGTCGACGATCTCGGTGTAGATCGAAGAAGCCGACGCATAGAGCTCCGCATGCTCGCGCGCGACGCGTTCGTTCCAATCGCCGAACGGCTCCCAGGCTTTGCCGTTCTGCCCCGGCCGGAAAACGTCGCGCTCGCTCGTGAGGATGAAGTCAGGCCGAACGGGGAAATCGAAGTCGGTTAGCCCCGACTCCAGCAGGTCCATCGACCGACCAGTATTGATGGCCCAAACCGCGCCGTCGCGTTGCATTGCGCCAATCAGCTGCATGCAGCGCGCATCGAAAAGCGAGTCCCGGCTGCCTTCGCCATTCAAGTGATGTGAAACCAGCGTGCCGTCGAAATCGGTGCTGAGGAGACGGATTTTCTCAGCCATCGGGCGGGTAACTTAGGGACGGATGTTGCGAAGGCAATCCGCCCCGGTTTTGCGCGGCTCGACAGGCGCGCTAGACTCACTCTCAAGATGAAATCTGCTTATGAACTCGCGATGGAACGGCTCGAAAAAGCGGCGCCGACGGTTGCGATCAGCGACGAGCAAAAGGCGCAGATTGCTGAGATCGATTCCACGTTTCGCGCCCGCATCGCGGAGAAAGAGCTCTTTTTAAAAGACGAGATCCGCAAAGCACGAGCGAGCGGCGCCAGTGATGAAGCGGAGTCGCTCGAGAAGCAACTCGCGATTGAAGTGCGTCGTCTCCAGCAGGATTGCGAGGAGAAGAAGGAAAAGCTGCGCCGCTCGTTTGGAAGCTGAAGATTTCGCCGCTCTGGAGGCGATCGCTGCGCACGGTCCCGAGCGGGCGAGGGCACTTGGCTCGGCTTGGCTGCGGCACATGCGACGCGGCGATTTCGCGCGGGCTTAGCAGGTCAGCGACAAATTCTGCGCGGGCGTGCGGGGCGAAGCTGCGCTGATCTCCCGAGCCATTTTCAATGGGTCTGGACTGGCGAGCCGCTGGACGGCAAACGCGTCCTGATTCGGTGCTACCGGCACGGAGATACGTTCAATTTATCCGCTAAGCGCGGCTCGTTCGTGAGGTCGCGCAGTGCGTCATTGTCTGGACCACAGCACCGATTGCATCCGCTGCTCGCCACGGTCGAAGGCATTGAGAGCTCGTTCCGCTCCACGTCGAGCTCCCGACGTGGAGTTCGACCTCGATCTCGAGGTGATGGAGCTGCCGCACGTCGTCAGGTGAATCGTGGAACATTGCCGAACGGAAACACCGTATATTCACGTGGAGCCGGCCGAGTTGCGTCTGATGGCGACGTCCGCGTGGAACTCGTCTGGCAGGGGGGAACTGTGCTCCTGTGTGCACCAGTGCCCGCGCCCGGCATTCACACTCCACGTCTGGCAGCGCGGCGAAGCTCTCGGCGATCGCGGGACGCCATCGGCGTTGTCTCGGGTTCCGACGATCCCTCGAAGCTGCGCGCACGATCGCAGCTCTCGATCTCATCATCTCGGTCGACAGTATGCCGGCCCATCTGGCGCCGTGTTCGGAATTCCGACCTGGACGCTCCTGCAATCCGCAGCGACTCGCGTTGGATCGACGAGCGGGCGGACACCCCTTGGTATGAGCGGATGCCTCTTGCGCTGAGACACGCCAATGAATTGGTGCGGCGTGATCCACGCTGTGGTTGAGGGGCTGAAGGATGTAGCGGCGAAAGCTGAAGGCTTGGGGGTGGGATGGTAGCGCTTTCGCGCCGAGGGTCGTGTCGCCGAGGAGGTTCCGCAGGCACCAATCGTCACCCGGTCTCCCGAACTCAACGAACGCGACGCGACGATATTTATCGCGACGGCACAGCCGCTGCTTAGGCGCGCGGTGTCGCGAATCGCTGCCAAATCCGCGTGCCAGTCGGAGCGCAATATTTTCTACTCTTCAGCAACATTTAGCTTGCTTGCCCAGCGTAGCCGCCCCTAAAAACGGGGTGATCAAATACAATAATTTTGCGCGGCATGAAAATTGTCATAGACAATGAGAATCAATTATGACAATTATGAGAACCATAAGAGATCGCTGTGACTGCAAGTAGTTGCGGAAACAGACCTCAGCACTAATCAAAACCAAACAAGCCTCTAGGAGAAACCACA
>JBHENE010000084.1:0-3278 GCA_046262215.1 Chthoniobacterales bacterium
GCCGTAATCCGGCCGATTCCCGCCGCTCCGGTCGACGATCACGCCGACCCCTGCAACGACGCCGCCATGTTCGCGCACGATATCAATCGTCTCTTGGACACGCCCGCCGCGCGTGACCACATCTTCCGCAACGATGAAGCGCTCTCCCGCCGCGATTTCAAACCCGCGCCGCAAGACAAGGCCGCCGGCGTCTTTCTCCGCAAAGATATGCCGTTTGCCTAACGAGCGACCGACCTCCTGACCGACAACGATGCCGCCGAGAGCGGGGGAGATGACAGCGTCGCATGGAATTTCATGGAGCTTACCTGCTAGACGTCCGCAGACATCGGCGGCGATGTCGGTGTATTGCAGCAGGAGCGCGCACTGGAAGAACTGCCGGCTGTGCAGTCCCGAGCGCAGCACGAAGTGCCCATCTAAAAGCGCGCCTGTCTTTCGAAATAAGGCGAGCAAATCGTCGCTCATGCAACGACCAGATTACTCGCCAACGTCAACGCTGAGCTGCTTTCCGGCCGGCGTCTGATCGGAAACGGCAATGCACTCGATCTCGACACGAGCGCCCTTCGGAAGGGCGGTCACCTGCACGGTCGACCGCGCCGGTGGCTGATCGGTGAAGTAGCTGGCGTAGACTTCGTTCATTTGCGCGAACTGGCCTAGATCAGTCATGAAGACCGTCGTTTTGACGATGTGATCGAACGTCAAGTTCTCGGCTTTCAAGACAGCTGTAAGATTGTTCAACACTTGCGTCGTCTGCTCGCTGATGTCTTCGGAGACAATCTGGCCACTCTTCGGATCGAGCGGAATCTGACCAGCTGTGAACACCATTTGGCCGACGCGAATGGCTTGCGAGTAAGGGCCGACGGCGGCGGGGGCATCTGTCGTGGAGACGATCTTCTTCATCGGGCGAGGCTAACCGAAAACGCGCAGCGCACAATCACGACGCGCCGCTGCGTGCTGTCATCCCGAGCGAAGTCGAGGGATCTCGCGGTTACACGGACGGCGCTGCAGTCGTGAAGAGGAGCTACGAAGGGCACGTCCTGCGTAGTTCCGTTCATCTGACGCGGAGAGCGCCGTCTGCGTAGGAGAGATCCTTCGACCGTCTGCGCGGCTCAGGATGACCGGCTACGCTCGTTCGACTCATTCGGCTGCAGATTGCGACCGGCCCGATTCTCGCTGATAGTAGGCGCTCATGGTTGGCTGGATTTTAAAGAAAGTAGTCGGGTCGAAAAATCAGCGCGAGATCAAGCGCATGATGCCGACGGTGAGTCGCATCAACGAACTCGACGAGCAATTCAAGGCGCTTTCCGACGACGAGCTCCGCGCGAAGACTGCGCAGTGGAAGGCGGAGCTCGCCGCGATGGATCAGATCGAAGATCAGTGGCGGAAGCTCGACGAAATTCTGCCGGAAGCGTTCGCAGTCGTAAAAAACGGCGCGCGCCGCCTGACCGAGCAAAGGCGCGAGTTCATGGTCTGCGACCAGCCGATGACCTGGAACATGGTGCATTTCGATGTGCAGTTGGTTGGCGGAATGGTCCTGCATCGCGGACGGATCGCGGAGATGGCGACCGGTGAAGGCAAGACTTTGGTGGCAACGTTGCCGCTCTATCTGAATGCGCTTACCGGGCGCGGTGCGCATCTCGTGACGGTAAATGATTACCTCGCTCGTCGCGACGCGGAGTGGATGGGTCAGCTCTACACTTTCTTGGACCTGACGTGCGGAGTAATCCAACACGACGAGCCGCCGGATCAGCGGCGTCAGCAATACGCCTGCGACATTACTTACGGGACGAACTCCGAGTTCGGTTTCGATTACCTGCGCGACAACGGCATGGCAACGACGCGCGAACAGCAGGTCCAGCGCGGCTACAACTACGCGATCGTCGACGAGGTCGATTCCATTCTCATCGACGAAGCGCGGACGCCGTTGATCATCAGCGGTCCGGCGACCGTCTCGACTCACCAGTACGACAAGTGGAAGCCGCTCGTGGAGCAGCTCGTGCGCAAGCAAAACATGCTGTGCAACCGGCTTGCTAGCGAGGCGAAGGAAGCTTTTGAGAAAGGCGACACCGATGCCGGTGGACTCCTGATGTTCAAAGTGAAGCTAGGGCAGCCACGCAACAAACCGCTCCTCCGCATGATGGAGGACCCGGATAAGCGGAAGGCGATGGATCGTGCGGAGCTTTCGTTCTACCAGGACTCGCGAAAGGACGAGCTCTTCGCGTTGAAGGAGGAGCTATTCTACACGATCGACGAGAAGTCTAACGAATCAGATCTCTCTGAACAGGCGCGTGAATTCCTCAATCCCGATGAACCCGAGGCGTTCGTGCTGCCGGATTTGATTAGTGCATTTGCCGATATCGATTTAAATCAAAGCCTCTCGGACGACGACAAAGAGCGGCTGAAAGTTGAGCGTCAGAATCATTGTGACGCGCAGGCTGAGCGCATCCACAACATCGCGCAGCTTCTGCGTGCGTATTCACTTTTCGAGAAGGACGTGCAGTACGTCGTCGAGGAAAACAAGGTCGTCATTGTCGACGAATACACCGGCCGGAAGATGCCTGGCCGACGCTGGAGCGACGGTTTGCATCAGGCTGTGGAAGCCAAGGAAGGCGTCCAGATCGACCGCGAGACGCAGACGCTCGCGACGATCACAATTCAGAATTATTTCCGCCTCTATCAAAAGCTCGGCGGTATGACCGGCACTGCGGAAACCGAAGCAGCGGAGTTCCACGACATCTACAAGCTTGATGTGAACTCCATCCCGACGAATCGAGTCATCGCGCGACTCGACGAAAACGACCGCATCTATAAAACACGGCGAGAGAAATATAACGCAGTGATCAACGAGATCCGCGATCGGCATGCAAAGTCACAGCCGGTGCTTGTCGGAACGGTCAGCGTCGAGGCGAGCGAGTTGCTCAGCCGAATGCTGAAGCGCGAGAAGATTCCGCACAACGTGCTGAATGCGAAGTATCACCGGCAGGAAGCCGAGATCGTGCAGCGCGCGGGTCAGGCTGGCACCGTCACGATATCGACGAACATGGCGGGTCGCGGCACCGACATTAAGCTCGGGCCCGGCGTGAGCGACAAAGGCGGGCTATTCGTCATCGGCACCGAGCGGCACGAATCGCGCCGGATTGATCGGCAGCTGCGCGGACGTTGCGCGCGCCAGGGCGACCCCGGCGGTTCGCGCTTCTACGTCAGCTTCGAAGACGACCTGATGCGCAACTTCGGCGCCGCTGATCGCATGACGAAAATCATGGAGCGCTTTGGTCTCGAGG
>JBHENE010000085.1:0-21002 GCA_046262215.1 Chthoniobacterales bacterium
TGCGAACGCGCACAGATTCTCGTTCAGCAGCCAGGAGCGGGGACGATTCTCGACGAACTCCGCGACGGTGGCTGGCGCAAACTCATCTTTCGACGTTGGAAGATCGTCTACACGACGCGCGACGAGACCATCATCATCGGCAGAGTCTGGTGGGCAGCGAAGGGCGAAGCAGACTTACAATCGCTACTCGAGTAAAGCCCTCGGTTGAATGCCAGCGGAGATGCTCGCCTTCCTCGACCAACGCGAACTTCAGGTCGATCGCGCCGACACGAAAGGCTTCGTCTTACTCGCGATCGACACCACCCCCGGCTACACCGACACCCAAACCTTCCCGCACGCCGCGGCGAAATGGACCTACCAGGCCATCTACCGCGTCGGCCAATGGAGCAACCCCGTCAGCATCGCCGTCGGCGTGCAATGAGACTCCGTCATCCTGAGCGAAGCCGAAGGACCCCGTGGCCTAACAAGAGACTATGCTAAGCCCAACCATTCCAGCGGCCGGACGCGCAAACGTCCGGCCGCTTTTTGCTTCCGTCAGTCGAGTTGTAACTCCAGATATCCGCCAGCTGCCAGGGCGGCGACGGCAGCCGCGATTTTCTGTCCGTGTCGCTCGAGCTTCGGCCAGCTCGCGCACGGCAGCACCAGGATGGAGATTCTGCGGCCCGTCAGATTTTGTTGATACCGCAGCTGCCGATCGGTGGTGAGATCAAACTGCGGCTCCGCTTTTGCTAAAAGTTCGCCATTCGAAAGCTCCGACCATCCGGCTTCATATGCAGTGATCACATCAGTTTCGGCCAGATACTTTCGTAAGGGCACCGGCGTCCCCTGGTCGAAAAGAACACGCACGGCTTAGGCGGTAGCGAGACTCGCTTCCGCAAATTCCAAAACGGCGACAACCTGTGCGCCCGCCACCCCCGGAAACCACTCCAGAAACTGATCGACCGTCGCGCCCTCCTCGAGATTCTCGAATAGTGCCTTCACCGGCACCCGAGTCCCGCGAAATACCCACGCCCCGCTCACCTTGTCCGCCGAGCGCTCGACGAGCGTGCACGAAGTCCAATCCAGCATCCAAGAATTGTAACCGCAGCGACGAAAACGGCAACGCAGCAGAGCGACGCGGTTTTCATCTTCCCGAATGAAAAATGCAGACCGCGCGGACACCAAAGGCTTCGTCTTACTCGCGATCGACACCACCCCCCCGGCTACACCGACACCCAAGCCTTCCCGGACACTGCGGCGAAATGCACCTACCAGGCCATACCGGGGTAGGGGACAACCGCGTCGGCCAAAGGAGCAACCCCTTCAGCATCGCCTCGGCGTGTAAAGCTGTAGCAACGGCGCTCTGTCGCCGTTTCAGGATAACCATTCAAGCGGCTGGACGCGCAAACGTCGGGCCGTTCCGTGAATGCAGAGGAACCGAGATTGTTCGACACGAATAATTCCGGAGCCTTGCTGGCAGAGGACGTGCGCGGTAATCTGGCACCGTGACCGCGGCGCAGATCATCGACGAGATCAAAACTCTCACCACAGAAGAGCAAGCTGGCGTGGTCCGTGCCGTTTATGAACTCGATGCGACGCGGAAGTTAAGTGGCAAAGAGCTGGTGGCACTCGCGCAGAAAATGGTTGCCGCTGCCGATCCGACGGAAGCGCTCGAGGTTCGCGAGCAGATGATCCGCGGATTCTACGGCGGCAAGCCTGATGCCTAGGATTCGCCGGGAAGGGATTCCTGCTCCGCTCTGGCGACACCTCTTCGACCGTATCCGCGAGCGCGAGATTTCCGAGGAGCAGATTGGTCTGCTTTCCGAGTGGCTCGAAACGAACCCGGAGGTCCCGATCGGTCGCTGGTTCAAACGCTTCAGCGGCAGGGTCGTGTGTGGCGAGTGAGAACTCGTGAAAACTTTCCTCCGCACCGGCCAAATTCCATCTGGGCAGGAACTGCGCTGACCCGCTGGTAGACTACGACCACGTGCAGTCAGGGCGATCCGCAAGAAGCGCGCGCATCATCAAGGCCGAGGCGGAGCGGGGTTTTTGGGAAATTAATCCCGGTTAGGGGGCTAGACACGGATCAATCCCCGGCTGGAACTGGTTTCGCTGCAATAAAACGCGCAGTGGGAGCCGCGATACGAATCTTAGACGTCAGTGACGATCTCGTTGGGCAGACTAAGCGTCGTCGCGCTGGCTAAATTCCCGCTGCGCGGAATACAGCCGTTCGAATAGTTCGCGTCTTAGTTTCTGGAGCTCGTCGGCGGGTTTCTGCTTCGTAGTCTCTTCAACGATCACGCCGGGAATCACATGAAGATTTTCAGTCACAAGATCTTCAATCGCTCTCAACGTCTCGGAGACACTTACAAAGAGCGGACTGATCCAGACAAGAGGTTCTTCGACTTTGCGGCGGAATGTGCGCAGATCATCTTTAAACTCCGCAATCGCCGCGCGAGCTCGTGCAGTAAGCTCCGCCACATTGGCCATGTCTGAAGGTAAAGAGGCCGGAATTTCGTCGAGCTTTTTGGTGTATTTCGCAAAGAAGTCGAACATGAACTGTTCGTTCGGTTCGATCACGATTCTCTGCATCCAGAACAGACCAATCTCTAGCCGAAGCTTCGCTTTCCGTTCGTCGTGATCCGCTCGACGTTCCCGAATCCTGTCGGCGCGATTTTGGACAAAGATCCAAACAACAGCGCCTAAGTTAACGAGCGCGACGAGATCACGGAGCGGAATGCTCTTCCACACCGAATCACTCGCGCTGGCCGTCTTGCGGTCTGACGCGTTCGGCGTAGCAGAAGAGGCGGGAGCCGATCCGGTTGGACTGGACGGGTCAGGCGCCGCACCCGTTTGCGGCTTCGGCGGCGACGATGACTGCGAGGGTAATTACGAAGATCGCGAGGGCACGCACTTGGTGGGCAATGCCCTTCTTACTCGGAAAGTTTACCGTGTGCCGGTACGATCCGGAATTGGATTCGACTCGTCGAGCGCCTGTCTGATGCCGTCCTCGATGTCTTCACGAATTTCGATCGGGCATTCAAACACATACTTTTGCTCAAACCGATCACGACCCAAAGCAGTCACGCTGTCAGCGAACAAGCCTAAAAAGAAGGAGCTGTTTAGGGATACTACCTCATTGGGGACGACGATTGTAACTTGCGACTGATCGGCATCTTTTTTATCCAATTGAAGCTTCCGCCGCAACGCAACGCCCTTTGGGCGGCCGGAAAAAACAATAACGCCCGCCGTGCGGAATTCGTCGAGGTTGATGCGATTCTCCTGTTGTACTTCTGCAATCATGAGTCGGTTTCCTCGGTCATTGTAATCGGATTCGCGACCTTTTCCAGATGTCTTCTATCGATGAAGAATCGCAGCGAGAGCACAGTCCCCGGCAAGAAAGCAGCCAATGAATGAACGTGTTTCGGATCAGGACGCTCCGCAAGATCGTTTGGCCTATTGAACGCAATCACCATGCGATTTCCGCCAGAACTTGGCGGCCCCAAACGATATCGACTGTCGAAGAAAATTCGAGTTTCGCCCGAAATCACGACCATCTCCGGATTGTAATGTGGGTTAGTAGAATCCCCGAGCGTTTGGAAAGCGTCGATCATCTGCACGGTGCCGCTACCGCGACTCGTTTTCCCAGGTCGCGGGCTGAACCGACTGACACCCTCTTGCAAGGCATACAGCGTCCACAAATCTCTTGGGGAAAAGCGTTGCGACCTGCCGAACACATTTCGTTTCGCAAGCTCGCTCGCAAGCAACGATAACTGCCGCTTCGTGTCGTCTGGAGTATTTGGATCGTGAAGCGACTCAAAAATTGATCTGCCGAAGCAGAATACGACGAGGTGACACTCGCCGACCGTTAATGGTTCGCCACCCCCCGGAATTGTTTCGGCGGTTGGAGCCATGTAGCTGATCGCGTACCATTCATTCTGACCGGAATGCTCCTCAGCATTTGTAATCACCTCTCCAGCCCACCGGACAATCTCCCTTAACCCGGCGCGGGTTAGTCGATGCCCTGCAGCCTTCCGGAAGCAGCCATCTAGGTGCTTTGCAAGACCACTCGCGACCCGTTCCTGATCTGAGGAACCCTGCAGCGCCGTCCCGGAAGATCGGTGTCCACGATGTAATTCCGTGCGCGTGAAACGTGCAGCGATCTCGGGCGCAGCCTCCTGGCCCGGTACGTTTAGGTGCTTCGTAAGCCCCGTACATCGGACGAGGTTCACAACAGTCTGATTCCGCGAGTGATCTCCCCCAATGAGATACGGTTGACGGGACGCATGCCACTCTTCCTCCAGAGACATAGTCACCACATCGAGAACAGCGCTTGCGCCTAAGCCGATCTCGACACAGTCGGTGTGATCAAACCACAACCGCCGGCGCTTACTTCGAGCCACCTGAACAACCGAGTAAATGACGTCAAG
The DNA here is from genome assembly GCA_046262215.1 of Chthoniobacterales bacterium. Classification (GTDB taxonomy): domain Bacteria; phylum Verrucomicrobiota; class Verrucomicrobiia; order Chthoniobacterales; family UBA10450; genus JACCTI01. The sequence continues at coordinate 4,410 of JBHENE010000085.1, forward strand.
GCTCGCTTCAGCATTGTGCGTCAAGGAGAAGACCTTCGGCACCTTGATAACCCAATTTTGCTTTCCCCAGTCATACTGCGCGATGTTGCGTCCACGCATCCGACTCCGTAGCAGTGAAATCACGGAAGAAAGCCTGCCTCGGGGGAGCTGCACTAATACTCGAGTTCGGCGCCGTGATCGACGGCGCAGCTCGGCGTTCCACCGGCGTTGGCGCAGCCTCTCGAGCTTTGGTTTTTTCCACCGTTTCATCCTCAGTTACTTGGCGCGTTTACGACCTGTAGGGCCCAAACGCTTTGTGTTGCCCAGATCTTGTGTCTCAACGGCTGAAGCTACGCAAGGTTCGTTGATACTTACGGGCCAGAAGTGGTCGATCGCCTATTGCGGACATCGCGTGCGCTACTTAGTGCAAGCTTTTTTGGAGTCCCTCGACAAGGATGCGGTATGACAGGGATATCCGACGAGGGCACCGTCCTTATGCGTGCGGCAGAGCATGCTCTCGCGTGGATAGATGGTTTGAATGACCGCCCGGTCGCTACTACGGCCTCGCTCACTGAGATGCGGGCACGGCTGGCCAGACCCTTGGCCGATGATGGTGTCGCGCCGGTTCAGATCATCGATGAACTGGTGGCAGATACGGCGGATGGAGTTCTAGGTTCTCAGAGTGGCAGGTTCTTCAGCTGGGTGATCGGCGGGAGTGTTCCTTCTGCCATGGCCGCTGACTGGCTGACGACGGTGTGGGACCAAAACGCCGGCATTCATGCCTGCGCGCCGGCGGCTTCGGTGGTGGAGGAGGTGGTGGCCGACTGGCTGAAAGACCTCTTCAAGTTGCCAGCCGTTTGCAGCGTCGGCTTTGTCACGGGAACGCAGATGGCCCATGTGACATGCCTGGCGGCGGCTCGTCATGCCCTGCTGCGAGATCGCGGCTGGAATGTGGAACGGCAGGGATTGGCAGGTAGTCCGCCGGTCCGAATTCTGGTCAATGCAGAGCGTCACATCAGCGTCGACCGGGCTGTCCGCCTGCTGGGGCTCGGCTCGGACAGCATTGTCCCTCTTCCTGTGGACGAGATGGGGCAGGTGACAAAGGAGACTCTCGCGCGCGCTTTGGCCGAGACATCCGATCCCACCGTTGTCGTTTTGCAAGCCGGTGAATTAAACCGCGCTTCTTTCGATAACTTTGCAGACCTAGCTCCTCTCGCCCGCGCCGCTGGCGCCTGGACCCACGTCGACGGAGCATTTGGGTTGTGGGCGCGAACCAGTTCGCAATACGACGATCTCGTCCACGGGATGGAGCTTTGCGACAGTTGGACCACTGATGCCCACAAATATTTGAACGTCCCTTACGACTCCGGCATAGCCTTCGTCCGCGACGCTGCGGCGCACCGAGCGGCACTGACCGTTTCTACCAGCTATCTTCCGCCCGGCGATTCAGCACGCGACGAGCTTGACTGGAATCCCGAGTTTTCCCGCCGTGCGCGAGGCTTTACGATCTATGCCGCGCTGCGCGAACTTGGCCGCAAGGGCGTAGCGGACATTGTGGAGCGCACCAGTCGCCATGCGCAGGCGTTGATCTCAGGCATTGGTGAACTGACCGGCGTCGAGGTCGTGCACAGACCCCGGTTTAACCAAGGGCTCCTTGGGTTCCTGTCCTTGGAAACGAACGCGGAGGAAGCGGATCATGATCGACGGACAGACGAGGTGATTGCCGCCATTAACGGCTCTGGAGGCGCGTTCTTTGGGGGCGTTACATTCAACGGCCGGCGGTGCATGCGTGTTAGCGTCTGCAACTGGCGCACAAGTGACGCTGACGTGGCCAGAACGATCGACGTCGTGCGGGCAGCGCTGACCACGTAAGGCGACGTGGTTTCGCTCCTTTTTGGCCGGGTGACTTTTGGGAATTGCGGACTGCGGAATGCGGATCGTGGATTTAGGATCGCGGGGCGCGGAATAGTCTCAGGACGCCGCGCCCTCACCAGAAATTTCCGCTACAAATCTGCGATCGCTCCGGTATAGTCCGGCTCGACGCTGACTAGCAGCTTGCAAGTCCCTGAGCTTCCGATCTCGCCGCGAGAGTGAGGAATCATACGTTTCGGGGATTAGCCGCTTCGAATGCTTGGACTCGCGGTTTCCGTCCGGCACGTCCTCGAATGACATCCGCGCGCCCCTTCGGCACGCTTCCAAATACGTGTTCACAAAAGATTTATCGAGAGAGTGGTTTTCTAACATCCGCGGCGATCTGCTCGCCGGTATCGTCGTGGCGCTCGCACTCATCCCGGAGGCGATCGCGTTTTCGATCATTGCCGGCGTGGATCCGAAGGTGGGGCTTTATGCCTCATTTTGTATCGCGGTGATGACGGCGATCTTCGGCGGCCGGCCGGGAATGATCTCCGCGGCGACCGCGGCCACCGCGCTGCTTATGGTGTCGCTCGTCAAAGAGCATGGTCTGCAATACCTGCTCGCCGCGACCGTGCTCACCGGCATTCTGCAGATGATCGCCGGTTGGGCGCGCGTGGGCGCGATCATGCGCTTCGTGTCGCGCTCGGTGATGACTGGGTTCGTGAACGCCCTCGCGATTTTGATTTTCCTCGCGCAACTGCCGGAGTTCCGCCGCGCTGGCGTGACCGTCTACGCGATGGTCGCCGCTGGCCTCGCGATCATCTACCTGCTGCCGCGCCTAACGAAAGCTGTGCCTTCGCCGCTGGTCGCGATCGTCGTCCTGACCGCGGTCTCCATCATTTGGAAGCTCGATGTGCGGCATGTCGGCGACCTCGGCACGCTGCCATCCACGCTCCCCATCTTTCTTTGGCCCCAGGTGCCGCTGACACTCGAGACGTTGTGGATCATCCTGCCGTACTCTCTTGCGATCGCGGCGGTCGGTTTGCTGGAGTCGCTCATGACGGCGCAGATCGTCGATGATCTGACCGACACGCCGAGCAACAAGAACCGCGAGTCTGTGGGTCAAGGCATGGCGAATTTCGTCGCGGGATTGTTCGGCGGCATGGCCGGTTGCGCGATGATTGGACAGTCGGTCATCAACATCAAATCCGGCGGGCGCGGACGGCTCTCGACGTTCGCGGCCGGCGTGTTTCTCCTCATCCTGCTGGTCGCGTTCAATCCATGGGCGAAGCTGATCCCGATGCCCGCGCTGGTGGCGGTGATGATCATGGTGTCGATCGGCACGTTCTCGTGGTCGTCGTTCAAGAACCTGCGCGTCCACGCGCGCAGCACCAGTCTCGTGATGGTGTCGACGGTCGTGGTCGTCGTCTGGACGCATAACCTCGCGCTCGGCGTCGGCGTGGGCGTGCTCCTGAGCGCGCTTTCGTTCGCGCGGAAGGTGGCGCAAATCATTCGCGTCACCAGCACGCACGATCCGGAGACCAGCACGCGCACCTACGTTGTGCAGGGACAGGTCTTCTTCGCGTCGTCGCCGGAGTTCATCGGCGCGTTCGACTTCAGGGAGGCGCTCACCAAAGTGCGGATCGACGTCAGCCACGCGCACTTCTGGGATCTCACCTCCGTCGGCGCGCTCGACAAGGTGGTGCTTAAATTCCGTCGCGAAGGCGCTGAGGTGGAGATTATCGGGCTCAACAAAGCTAGCGCCACGATCGTGGACAAACTCGCGCAGCACGACAAACCGGGCGCCCTCGAGCGGATGCTCGAACACTAACCAAACCATGGCCACAATCCTCGCCTGCACCGACGGTTCGACCTACGCGCCGAGTGTTTACCAGCACGCCGCGTGGGCGGCGCAGCGTGTCGGCGGTCGCGTCGAGGTCTTGCACGTGATCGATCATCACCGCGAGCGCGCGCCCGCGGTCGACCTCAGCGGCACCATCGGCTTCGAGTCCCAGGCGCATCTCACGGAGGAGCTAGCAAAACTGGAAGAAACGCAGGGTCGCGTCGCGTTGCTGAAAGGCCAAGCGATCATGCACGACGCGCGGCAGCAGCTCCTCGCCGCCGGCGTTACGGACGTCGCGACCACGCAGCGGCATGGCGGATTAGTCGAGACGCTGGAGGAACTCGAGCCGCGCTGCGACCTCGTCGTCCTCGGGAAACGCGGCGAGCATGCCGATTTCGCCAAAGGCCATCTCGGCGGCAACCTGCAGCGCGTCATCCGCGCCGCGGTGCGGCCGGTGCTCGTCGCGGCGCGCGCGTTCACACCGATCGAGCGCTTCCTGATCGCGTACGACGGCGGGTCCAGCGTCACCAAAGCCATCGAGTTCGCCGTCGCCAGCCCGCTGCTGCAAGGCGCAACCTGCCACATCCTCCGCGCCGGCCGCATTGACGACAAAGCCCGCTACTTCCTCGACGAAGCCGCCGCGCGGCTGCGCAACGCAGGCTACGAAGTCACGACGCACGCCATCGGCGGCGCTCCGGAATCTTCAATCGTGGAGGCGGTCACTCGCGAAAACATCCAGCTTCTCGTGATGGGCGCCTACGGACACTCGCCCATCCGCCAGCTCGTTCTCGGCAGCACCACGACCACGATGGTGCGGACCTGCAAAGTGCCGGTCCTGATGTTCCGCTGAGCAGCCGCGCCGAACGGCAGTTCGGACGGGGAGCAGATGGCGTCTGTGAATCGTGTAACGCTTTCGACCGAACAGATCACGCGGTATTGATCGTGCGTCATGCGACCTCTTCGTTACTCCATCAACGTCACCCTGGACGGCTGCTGCGATCATCGTGAAGGGATCGCGGACGAAGAGTTGCATCGTCACGCGATGGAGAATATCGCTGAAGCCGATGCGCTCCTCTTTGGCCGGGTGACCTACGAAATGATGGAGGCAGGGTGGCGGCAGCCTGCGGCGGCAGGAGCGAGGCCGGAGTGGATGGAGGATTGGATGCAGCCCTTCGCCCGGACGATCGACGCGGCGAAGAAGTACGTCGTGTCGAGCACGCTCGAGCGCGTCGACTGGAACACGGAGCTCGTGCGCGGGGATCTGGGCCCGGCCGTTCAGCAGCTGAAGCATGAGCCGGGCAGGAGACTGCTCACGGGAGGCGTGACGCTCCCTCTGGCGCTGGCGGAGCTGGGATTGATCGATGAATACGAGTTCGTGGTGCACCCGAGGATCGCGGGGCACGGGCCGACGTTGTTCGCAGGGCTATCGAAGCGCCTCGACTTGAAGCTGGTGAGCCGGTCGAAGTTCGGCTCCGGCGCGGTGGTGCTGCAGTATGAGGTGAGAAGGTAGCAGGCGGAGCGCGCAACATCGCGTCCCGCAGCAACGGGATCACGGCAGTGCAACGCTTGACCGGCGGGCTCCATCCAGTTCTGTCGGAGGATGTCGTTGAGGTCCCGTCGTGACGCCGCCCTCGAGAAAACTGCGGCGCTGCGGCGGCTGAGGTTCTGGGTCTGGTTCAAGGAGCGCGCGCATCCGAGCGACATCCAGATCACGCTTGTCTGGGCCGGCCTGGTCGGTTTTGGCGGTGCGCTTTGCGCGATCGGGTTTCGCGAAATGACTGCCGTCGTGCATCGGCTGTTTACCGGACATTCGGAGCCGGGCCTGGTGGAAAGTTTTGGCCAACTACCGGCAGCGTTGCGCGTCGCCGTGCCCGCTTTGGGTGGACTGATCGCGGGCGCAGTTCTTCATTTCGGAACGCGCTGGCGCAGCCAAGTGCCGACGACGGACTACATGGAAGCCGTCGTACTCGGAGACGGCAAAATCTCGACACGACGCAGCCTGGTGAAATGCGGCTCGGCGCTTTTTACGATCGCCTCCGGTGGGTCGATCGGCCGGGAAGGTCCGCTCGTCCAGCTATCGTCTGTTCTCGCGTCGATCGCAGGCCGACTGCAGCACTGGTCCGCGCCGCGATTGCGACTGCTGGTTGGTTGCGGCGCCGCGGCCGGCATAGCGTCGGCGTATAACGCGCCGATCGCAGGTGCGCTTTTCGTCGCGGAAATCGTGCTCGGCTCTGTGGCGATGGAAATCTTCGGGCCGCTCGTCTTCTCGTCGGTTGTCGCCACACTCACGGTGCGCGGATTCATCGGCGCTGATCCGCTCTACGAAATCCCGCGGTTCCGGCTGAACAGCAATTGGGAGATCGGGCCGTACCTTTTGCTTGGCCTTTTCGCGGGTCTCATGGCGCCATGGTTCATTCGACTTCTGCGCGCGAGCGAAAGGGAAATCGCGCGCGTCGCCGCACCGATTTACGTGAAGATGTGCATTGGCGGGTTGGTCGTTGGCGCCCTCGCCGTGTTCCATCCGGAAGTTTGCGGCAACGGCTACAGTGCTGTCAGCGCTATCCTGAAAGGCCAATGGGTTTGGCAAACCCTGCTAGCCATCCTTGTCTTCAAGGTCATTGCAACCACCGCCACCTTCGGCTCCGGCGCGGTTGGCGGTGTGTTCACGCCCACTCTGTTTGTCGGTGCGAGTCTTGGGTTCCTGTTCGGTAATGCCGCCGAGCATCTCCCCGGTCATCTCGTGCTCAACCCGAGCGCTTTCGCTCTCGTCGGGATGGGCGCTTTCCTCGCTGCGGCGACGCACGCGCCGATCATGGCGATCATCATGATCTTCGAGCTGACGCTCGATTATGAAATCATCCTGCCGTTGATGCTGGCTTGCGTCGTCGCCTACTACAGCTCGGTCAGCATCGAGAAGCGATCGATCTACGCGGAGGCCTTGAAGCGGAAAGGAGCCGGTGATTACCGCCATCAGCTCGCGGAACTGCACGTGCGCGATCTGATGAAGACCGATCCGCTCACGGTCTCGCCGAACGCGCGCTTCGCCGAGATCGGCCGGCAGTTCATCGCCACTCGTTTCAACTACCTCTACGTCACCGAAGGCCATCGCTTCATCGGCGCCGTTTCGTTGCACGACATCAAGAGTTATCTCAACGCCCCTGAGCTCGCAGAGCTAGTCATCGCTGGCGATATCTTGCAGCATCCTTTTCCATTTGTGCGGCCGGAGGCGTCGCTTGGCGAAGCTCTGGAGGGCTTTGCGGGACACGATGGGGAGCGGCTTCCGGTCGTGAGCAACTCCAGCGAAGACCGGTTAGTTGGTAGTATCTCCAAGACAGACGTCATTCTCGCGCTCGCCGGTAGTAAACGGCCCGGTGTTACGGCCTTCGTAACCGAAACGGGGAGTTAGTAAACGCTCGTTGCCTTATCAACGAAGATCTCAATCAGCCGGCCATGTTCGTCGAACGCCCATTGGGCGCTTACTTCCTTCTGGCTTACCATCGGCGCGGATAAGAAGACCAGCTCGGGATGGTCATAATACTGACCGAGAAATAGCCGCACGCTTCGCACCCCGCGCTGGCGTGACTCTTCCGCGCTCGGCCCCACCGCAGGATGTCTTCGATCGGAGGGAGCTTGTCCGGTTCGACAACGAGCCGCTTCGAGATTGCAGCCATGACATCCTTTTCGCTCGCGCCAAGCGGCGTGTCCTTCAACAGCGCCTCGCGGATCTCGGCGCGGTGCTGCTGCAGTGCAAAAGGCTTCTCAGGTTCTTCGGCGCTCGCTGAAATAGCACGACCAGCGATCATCGCTACCAATGCGATGCGACGCATTGTTTTGCCCGCTCGCGTCTGGTTCAGCGTCATCACAACTTCGCGACACTATCCTTTGATCGCCAGAATAGCAGCTCCGGCGACGATCAGCAGACCTCCCGCCCATTGATGCCAGGTCAGACGTTCGTGCAGGATGAGAACGGCGAAGGCGATCGCGAAGACGACGCTGAGCTTATCGATCGGCGCGACGCGAGATGCTTCGCCGAGCTGCAAGGCCCGGAAGTAACAGATCCACGACAAGGCGGTCGCGAGACCCGAGAGGACGAGGAAGAGCCAGTTACGTCCGTCGAGTAACCGAAGGCTTCGAGTAGGCGAGAACGCGAGAAAGAGCGTCCAGGTGAAAACCAGGATAACGGTCGTACGGATCGCCGTCGCTAAAGTGGAGTCGACCCCATTCACGCCGACTTTCGCGAGCACGGCTGTCAGTCCCGCGAAGAACGCCGAGAGCAGCGCCCAAACAAACCAGCTCACAGTGCGGTTGTGGCGTCAGGGGTTCGCGAAAAATTGAGGATCACGAGTTCGCGATCGTAAAAAGGCCGACGATCCCCGCGACATAGATTACGAGGACGAGCAAAGAATCGACGCCCATCCGCCCAATTTGCCGTCGCGGACGAAAGACAAGGCCGCAGATGTAAACGCATGTCAGCAGCATTCCGAGAGCGGTAAGATAGATGTCGGTCCGTTGGGCTTTCGGCAGCACCGCTTCGCCTGACAACAACGTCGCGACGAGGAAGAGCACCGGCAGGAACGCATTCCCGCCGAAGATGTCGCTGATCGCCAGCTTGTAATCGCCGAGCTTCACCGACGCCAGTCCGGTCGAAACCTCGGGCAGCGAAGTCGCGGCCGCGAGCACGGTGGCGCCAAAGAGCACGCCACTCATGCCGATGTGTTTCGCCATCGCATCGCCACTAAGTTCCAAAGCGACGCCGCCAGCCAGGGTAACCAGCGCTCCCGCGATGAAGATGATCAAAGTAAGTGCGGTGCCGTGGCCTTTCGTTGCGGCGTTTTGTTCCTTCTGTTTCTTCGCGTGGCCGCGGGCCTTCTCCTGACCGCCGGGTGCATCGCCGCCGGCGTGCCACGGCAGCCCGGTTCGCGCTTTGCCGATGAGAAATAAACCGGCGATCCAAACGATCGCGATGCCAACTCCGGCCGGCGTCATGCGCGCCCAAATCAACGTCGGCGGAAGTTCGTGACCCAAGATCGCGAGCGTCAACACTGCAATCACCAGCACGCCTTCCAAAACCAGACCGAGTGAAGCGGCGCGGTAGGTGAGAGAGTCGCGTTTGCCCAGCCCGAACACGTCCAGGATCACGAGCACGACGGTTTGGATCGCGATGCCGCCGAGGATATTTCCGATGGCGATGCCGAGGTCGTGCTGCAGCGCGGCGCTTACCGTGATCGCGATCTCCGGCAGGTTCGTCACGATTGCGAGCAGGAGCAATCCGCCGAGCGCCTCGCCGAGCCCGAACCGCGTCGCCAGCACGTCGGTCGAGTTCGACAGATAAATACCGGCGATCCACACCGCCGCCGCCGAAATCGCGAAGATCAGCAGCAGCACGGGTAACGGATAGCTTTCGAGGTTCATTCAGTGGCGCGTGCCGGTTGGTATACAGACGCTCACATGGATCGCGTTGTCATCGCTCCGATACGCGAGCATCATAATACGGAGTGCATACCCGTATGGCAGATGTCGCAGTGTCGTCCATTGCCGCCGGCTTCAGCGCTTGTCCTCAGACTTCGCTCCCTGTTCCGAGGCATTGCCGCTGAGTATGCAATCGCACAATCTAATCAGCGATTCTAAGGTTTGATCCTCATCGAGGAGTTGCTCTGCTGCCGCCCGAAAGAGGGTCAGACTCGAAGTGAGCTTGAGGGCGTCGATGCGGCTGCCCATCAGGTCTTCGAGCACGACGGTGCGGCTGCCTTCGCTCGAGCCACGGCGCCTAAGGGCGACTTGGTCGCGGACGGCGGCGGTAATTTCTTCGTAGTGCGCGCGGAGGACCGCATCGCGCAGGTAGTCGCATGCTTCCGCGAGATCGCGGATGGCATACTTCTCGGCCATTGACGAGCGGCCGAGGCCGGCGAGCTGCGGGAAGATGTACCAGATCCAATGGCTGGTTTTGCGGCCGCAGCGAATCTCCGTGAGCGCGGTTTCGTAGCCGGAGTGCGGGTCAGCTTGAGCTTCGTGGAAGTGCTGGAGGGACATCTGAGCGATCGAGTCTGCCTGCCGGGCGGCAGCAAGGGAATCTCCTTCCCCCGCATTTTATGGGTTCACCCATGCTGCGAGACGCGAACTATTGGAACATGAGCACGACACCGATTACTACCGCAGGGGAGGGCGCCAGTGAGGCTGGGCAGCAGTCGCGCGTATCGCGGCATCGCGACCTTCGCGAACAGCTGCCGGTGCGCGATTACGCGGCGCTCGTCGCAGTCTTCAACGGCCTTCTCGCTGCGGCGTTTGTTGCGCGCCAACGCTCGGGTCAGCCGTTGCCGAATCGGGTCGAGGTGCAGGACCTGGCGCTGTTTGCGATCGCAACGCAGAAGCTCAGCCGCGTCATCACGAAGGACAAAGTCACCACGGCACTGCGCGCCCCGTTCACCGAGGTCGAGGGCAAAGGCGGTGCGGGCGAGCTGGAGGAACACGGACGCGGCCAGGGCCTGCGCCGCGCGATTGGCGATTTGCTCACCTGTCCGTTTTGTCTTGGCACATGGATCGCCTCGGGATTCATTTACGGGCTCCTTTACAACCCGCGGCTCACTCGCACGCTCGCCAGCATCTTCGCCGTCAGCGGCGTAGCGGATTTCCTGCAGCAGGCGTACGTGAAGGCGCAGGAAATGAACGATCAAATCTGATCGACACCACGCAGCGATCGGAGCGTTGGGCCCGCCGGTGACGAGGCTGCGGCGTTACCCGCTACAGCGCGACTTATTACCGCGCGCAGTGATCCCGCGGGATCAAGGCAGACGGTAAACTTCGACAAGCGCAACGCCGGTCCCGTTATCTTTGCCCCGCACGATGGCGGTGTATGCCCCGGGCGCGAGCCTCGTCAGGATCGCCGATTCGCGGGCGTCGGTAGGCGCGAGACCCACGGTTTGCAGCGCATCGCCCGACCAATCGTCGTTCGCGGCGATCGTCGCGCCGTCGCCATTATGAAGCTCGAGCATCGGGTCTGAGAGTGGGTTAACCACGCCAGCCGCTTTGAGCGAAGGCCCGATTGCCCGGATCACAACGCGCGGATTCTCGTTGCCATCGCCGAGGATAAAACCGCCAATGATGACATTGTCGCCGGTGCCCACAAAAGCGCGCGCACTGATGTTGCCGAGCTTCGGGAAGAGACCATAATTAAAGCTGGTGAAGCCGTAAATTTCGGCAACTCCTATGCCCGTCGTGTCGCCCTTCCCTCGTAGAATTGCGGTATATGGCGCGAATCCAGCGACCGAACGGAAACGGAAAGGCGAGCTCACGAAGCCGAAAGGGACGATGGCCGACTCCATTTCGTCGGTCGGTGCGAGGCCGCTCTCTTGAATGGCGCTCGCCTGGAAGTGGTCGTCCTGCCAGTCATCGTCGAACATCTGCGCTCCGAAGGCGTCACGAAATTCCAAGGTTGGGTTCGCAAGCGCATTCCGCACGCCGAGTGGCTTGAGTGATGGCCCGATGCCACGCGCTACGACTCCACCATATTGAACCAGCGCACCGGCGATGAGTGCGTTTTCTCCCGTGCCGACAGCGGCGCGCGCCGAGATGTTCTGTAGGATGGCCGGATGCCGAGAGAACATAGAAGTGTCTCCGTTCGGGTTGGTCGCTGTTGCGTTGAAGACCGGGTCAGCTTCGGAGACGGAGAATGTCGCGGAGAAGGTTGCGTTTCCGTTGCCGTTCGTCGTCACATTTTTGGATCCGACGTAGGTCTGTCTCGGAGTGACCAGACTCTGTGAGTCAGAGAAGAACTGCAGCAGGAATTGCGTATTCGGCGTGCTTTGGAGGGTGCCGGTAATCGTGGTGGCGCCAGATCCCGAGGCGGTCTGTGACGTAATTACCGGGGATGTCTGCCCGTTATTAGCTTGGGCGCTTCCGAAAATGATCCCGCGGCTGGTGTTACTGTAAATGGAGTTTGAAAGAACCGCGTTGCCAGCGCCGCTGACGTCTACACCGGCGCCATTGAACGCGATCACATTGCCGGCGCCCGGTTCTTGTCCCCCGACAGTCGAGTTCGAACTGACAGATACAGACACTCCCGCGCCCGCGTTGCCAAGCGTCCCGACACCATCCGCGGTCGTGCCGAGCAGATTCCCTTGGACCAATGCTCGATCGGCGTGCCCGGTTTGGCGAAAGCCCAGCGAAATGCCTAGGGCGATGCCGGCAAAGCGGTTGCCCGAGATGAGGTTGCCTGAACCTGCGGAAGTCCCACCCACGACGACGTCAGTCGCACCAACTGCAACACCGGAACCGTTGCCGACCGCCTGCTTCCCCGCAGAATCGGTTCCGATGTAGTTGCCCACGATCACTGCTGCCGGGTAAACGATTCGTATTCCTTGCTGATTGCCCGAGATGACGTTTCGCGCCGCCGGATCGGTTCCCCCAACCACCGATCGTGCGGCGTCGACGCCGACGCCGATGTCATTCGCCCCTGGCGTGAGGCCATCCGGCTTCAAACCAATGAAATTGCCTTGCACCACGCTTTCTGTCCCGCCTCTTTTCAACTGGATTGCGGCGCCACCAGGAGGCGGCAAAAGATTATCGGTCTGGGGGCCGGCCAGGAACCCGGTAATCGCGAGTCCGCGGATGACGCAGCTCGGCGCATTGATCGACAGGCCGTTATTTCCGCTCGCAGCCGATCCTCCGTCCAATTGCACCAAGATCACGGCGTCATCGCCTACGCTGAGCGTATTCGGATGCGCGCCCGGCTGGGTATAGCCGTCGATCAATACAGGGTCGGCGACCTCGGGAAGAGGAGTCTTCGATAAGTCGATGACGTGGGTTCCTGAGCCGGGAATGTTAAAGGCAATCGTATCGACCTGACCGCTGAGAGCATTCGCGTCGAGGATTGCTTGAGCCAGGGAGCCGAGGCCGCTGCTGTTCGTATTCGTAACCGTATAGGTCGTAGCCCGCGCGGGGTGGACAACCCCCAGAAGAAGAAGCGCTGTCGCAGTACCTAACCAGCTTTGCCGGAGTGTTTTCATGTCCTCCAATTTGTTATGTAATTTCGAGAGTAAGGTCAAGCTCGCTGTCTTATTCCGTCGCGTGCGCGGGCAGCGGCTCGCTGGCATGGAATTCGTGCTGCACGCGCTCGATGTAACAGCGTTGTAATTCCTCCACTCGCGTTAGCGATTCGGACCGCCAAACGAGGCCGACGTGATGAAGTCGCGGAATACGAAGCACGATTTCCGGATCGTCGAACACATTCAGGTCCGGCCATTCGACTCGGGCGAGTGAGATCAGAACGCCGGCATACTCGTGGCGCTCCGCGGTGACGCGATAATCGCTTTCCTGCAGCTCTACCTTTGCCCATTCGGCCCACAAATTCAGGCCCGTCGCGGCTTCAATCATGTCCATGAGATTTGCGCCGCCGGCGCGCGCGGCCGTTTCCAAAAAATGGAATGTGCCGTCGCTCGCCTTGATGAATTCAGTGTGCGAAACGCCGCGCACGTAGCCCATGGCGGTGAGGACAGTGGTATTCGCGGCGAGCAACTGCCGCTCGTCCGCGCAGCCGTATTGCAGCGTCAGCGAAGAGAAGATGCCGCCGCCGTGCGCGACCTGCATTGGCGGCGCGCCGTAACGACACGCGATGGCGAAGACAACCTCCCCTTCCGACACGATCGAATCGACGTGGAAAACTTCGCCGGGCACGAAACGCTCGAGCAGGTGAAAAGATTGCCGGTCGCCGAGTTCATCGAGCGCGGGCCACAATTCTTCTGCGCGTTCGATCTTCCTAATCCCGAGGGCGGAAGCCTCGAATCGTGGCTTGAGCAACCACGGGCCCGGCACGCGCTGCATGAACTCGCGCAGGTCGTCGTAATTGATCACGGGCGCGAATTCCGGGACCGGGATGCCGCTCTCGCGCGCCTTCACCCGCATCGCGAGTTTGTCGCGAAAATAACGCGCCGTCGTCTCGCCCATCCCGGGCACGCGCAGATGTTCGCGCAGCGCTGCCGCCGTCTCCACGTCGTAGTCGTCCAGCGCGACGATGCGATGGATGTGCTGGGTGCGCGCCAAAAAGCTCGCGCCCAAGATCACATCATTGCGCTGCCAAACGCGATCCTCATCGGGCACGTAGAAGATTTCGTCGATCGATTCGCGCGGCCATGGGACGGCTTCGAGACTTTTCGACGTGAGGAGAAAAACGCGCCAGCCCTGGCGTTTGGCTTCGCGCAGAAAGCCGTGCCCTTTCTCGAAACTCGCCAGGCAAAGGATCGTCTTCGGTTCGGTCATACGCGTTCTCCCGACTTTTTCGCCGCCGCGCGTTCGACGGCGCGAAAGACCCGCCGGAAATTTCCACCGGCGATCTTTGCCAGTGAGCCTTCACTCCAGCCACGACGAAACATCTTCGCAAAGATGTGAGGGAACCGGCTCACATCCTCGAGACCGACCGGCGCGGCGCCGCCAAAAAAATCCGAGCCGATTCCGACATGATCGATTCCGGCGACGCGCACGAGGTATTCGAGGTGATCGCAATACTGCGCCAAGTTCGCGTGCGGCCGCGGACCGGCCTCTCGCGTCCGGGCACGAAGCGCGCTCGCTAGCTTCACTCCCGCGCGCAATCGGCCGGTGTCGTCCTCGATCGGCCGCAGCCAGTCGCGCTCGGCCTGGCTGATGAAGTCTGGCACGAATGTCGCCATGATAATTCCGCCATTCGTGCGGAGCCGCACGAGCACGTCATCCGGCGTGTTCCGCGGATGGTCGCAGAGGGTTCGCGCATTCGCGTGCGTAATCGCGACCGGCGCCGCAGAGATGTCCAGCACCTGGTGCATGACGTCCGGAGAGGTGTGCGCGAGGTCGATGATCATCCCGACGTGGTTCATCTCGCGGATGACTTCGCGGCCGAACTCCGAGAGGCCGCCGTTCTTCGGCTTATCGGTGGCGGAATCCACCCAGTCGAGCGTTTCGTTATGACAAAGAGTGAGCGATCGGACGCCGAGCCGGTAGAGCGTCCGGAGCATCGCGATGGAGTTTTCAATTACGGCGCCATTCTCCACGCCGATGAATGATGCGATTCGCCCGAGGTGCGCCGCGCGACCGATGTCCGAGGCGCGTGTCGCGCGCAGAAATACATCCGGATGCAGTTGGCTGATGCGTTCGATCACGTCGATCTGCTCAAGGCCTGTGCGCGCGGGGTTCGGAAAAGCGGTGGGCACAAATGCCGCCCAAAACTGCGCGCGCACTTTGCCGGCGCGGAGCCGCGGAATATCCGTGTCACAGCCCGGTCGCCGGCGATGCAGCCCATAAGCGGCCACATCGCCCTGGGCGCGCGGATCGCGACGGATGACCCAGGCGAGGTCGTTGTGCGAATCGAAGAGGGCGACGCGATCAAGCAGCGCGTGCGCGCGTGCGAGCGGAGAGGGCTGGCGCGGAGGCATGCGATATTATGCGACGGAGAAAAGCCTTCCGCAGCTCTTTAGGCCCGTCGATATCATCACAGATCGGAAGCACCGGTCGTCGCGCGAAAGGTCGAGGTGCAGGCGGGGTAGCTAGCGGCGCCCACTCGCGCGGGCAAAGAGTCGCAGCACGCGTTGACTGATTTGAAGGTATCGTCGCTGGTGGATATGCGGTCCGCGGCGGCGCGGAGAAGGGTAAGGCTGGAGACGAGCTTGAGTGCGTCGATGCGGCTGCCCATCAGGTCTTCGACTGCAAGGCCGCGGGCGAGTTGGTCGCTCACGGCAGCGGTAATCTCTTCGTAGCGGGCGCGGAGAATGGGATCGCGCAGGTAATCGCATGCTTTAGTGAGACCGCGGATCGCGTAGTTCGTGGCCATCGCGGAGCGGGCGAGGCCGGCAAGCTGCCGGAAGATATACGAGATCCAATGGCTGGTTTTGCGGCCGCGGCGAATCTCCCCGAGCGCGTTGTCGTACCCGGCGGAGCGCTTGGCTTGCGCTTCGTGAAAACGGTCGAGAGACATCGCCACAACATCGCTGCGGAAGCGGCAAGCGCACCCGCGCGCCGTGCACCCGCGGTTCATTCTAGCTTCCGGATGCACGTCTTAATCGGCTCAGGCACGATGGCAGACGTAACAAAGAAGAACATCGTGAAAACCATCATTCTCTTAACCATCTCGAACACCTTCATGAACCTGGCTTGGTACGGCCATTTGAAATTCAAAGATCAGCCGCTTTGGATCGTGATCCTCGCGAGCTGGGCAATCGCGTTTTTTGAATACGTCTTCCAAGTGCCGGCGAATCGACTGGGGTCGACGGAGTGGAGTGTGCCGCAGCTCAAAGTGATGCAGGAATGCATCACGCTCGTCGTCTTTACGATTGTCGCGTTTGCGCTCTTTCGTTCACCGATCAAGTGGAACATCGGCGTCTCCTACGCGTTTATCGTGGGCGCAGTTTTCTTCGCCTTTAAGTTCTAACGGGAGGCTCATGGCCGCCGCGAAGATCGATCCGAGCCGCCGCACTTTGCGCGGCCTTGATGCCGTCGCCTTCCTCATGGCGGATGTGCAGACCGGCTTTGGTCCGTTTCTCGCAGTGTATCTCGCGGCATCCCTGCACTGGAATCCGCGCGACATTGGCATCGCGATCTCGGTCGCGGGAGTCGCGGGGCTCATCGCGCAGACGCCGGTCGGAGCGTTCGTCGATCAACTGCGGTACAAGCGCGAGGCGATCGCGGTCGGCGCCGCTCTCCTCGCGGTTGGCGCGCTGGCGATTGTCTTTTTCCAAAGCTTCGCGCAAGTACTCACGGCACAGGTTGTCGTTGGCATCGTCGGCACTTTCTTTCCGCCGGCGATGGCGGGCATGACGCTTGGGATCGTGGGCCGCAGTCGGCTCGATCTGCGCATCGGCCGGAACGAAACGTTTAACCACGCGGGCAATGTTTTCAGCGCGGTTGCGGCGGGTCTTCTCGGTTACTTCCTCGCCCAACGATCGATCTTCTATTTCACC
>JBHENE010000086.1:0-16018 GCA_046262215.1 Chthoniobacterales bacterium
ACGCACCTGCGTCTCCCGCGGGGAGGATCAGCGAATAGGTCAAATCGCCGCCGTGAAAAACGGTCCCACCGCCCGTCCAGCGTCGCACGATCTCGCGATGCGGCTGGTGCCCGGCGACCGATTTGAATGAACCGAAATAGCCAAATGAGAGCGAAGCCTGTCTCCAGCCGTAAAAGCGCAGCGAAGGCTCGCGAGCGAACTCCAGCAAAGCTTCGTCGACCGCCATGTTCATCGCAGCAGAGCGCGCGTCGGCGTCGTGATAGACATGCAGCTCGTGTAGCATGTCACCGCGCGGCTCGTTAGGCGATCTCCGCAATGATTGCGCGCACGGCTTCCCTCGGCTCTGCGTGCGCGGTCACCGGGCGGCCGATGACGAGGTAATCGGCGCCGCTGCTGACAGCTTCCGCCGGCGTGGTAAACCGTTTTTGATCATCGGCCGCGGCCCAAGCGGGACGAACACCGGGCGTGATGATGGTGACGTCGTTGCCGAGTTCAGCGCGCAAGCTACGCAGCTCGTGCGGACTCGCGATGAGCCCCCGCACCCCAGCGGCGGCGCCGAGTCGCGCGAGTCGCCCTGTTTGCGCTTGGACGGACTCGCTGACGCCGATTTCACTCAACGTTGCTGCGTCTGAACTCGTTAACACCGTGACGCCTAGCAGGAGCAGCTGCGGAGGCGCAGCGGCGACAGCAGCGTCAAGCATCTTTCGACCACCGCTCAGATGCACGGTCAACATCGCAACGTCGAACTCGGATGCGGCGGCGACTGCTTTGCCGACGGTGTTGGGGATGTCGTGAAGCTTGAGGTCGAGGAAGACCTTGGCACCGGTTGCAGCGACGGCGCGGACAATGTCGGGGCCAGCGCTCGTGTAGAGTTGTAGTCCGATTTTAAAGAACGACACCTCGCTGCCCAGCAGATCGACTAACGCAAGCGCTTCGCGGGCGCTGTCGTAATCCAGCGCCACGATGATTCGTTCGGCGGGGTTTTTAACTTCGCGCTTCATCCTGTATGGTCGGCTCTTCCGTGAGCAGACTCGACTTTATGCAGCTCCGCGCGCCCGCGAAGATCAATCTTTCGTTTCGGATTCTTGGCCGCCGCGACGACGGATTCCACGAGGTCGAGACGTTGATGGCGCCAGTGTCGCTGCACGACGAGGTCAGCATCGAAACCGTCTCGGGTGACGGCGTGGTCTTCGAGTGTGATGACGAAACATTGCCGGTCGGTGACGATAATCTCGCCGTGCGCGCGGCGCGTCTTTTCCGCGCGCACACCAAGCGCAATACTGGTCTAAGAATTGCGCTTCGAAAACGCATCCCGCACGGCGCAGGACTCGGCGGTGGTAGCAGTGACGCAGCGACTGTGCTCCTCGGATTGAATCAAGTGTTCGATGCGGAATTGTCCGATCAGGAGCTAGCCGACATCGGCGCGGAGATTGGATCCGATGTGCCGTTTTTTGTCTTCCGCTCAGCCGCGATGTGTCGCGGGCGAGGGGAGTTGGTCGAGCAATCAGCGATGCCGGCTCGGCTCGCGCTTCTTCTTCTAAAGCCTGCTTTCGGAGTGCCGACGCCGTGGGCGTATTCGCGCTGGAAAGATTCCCGTGAACTGCCGGGCGTGCGCTACGACGAGCAGCGGTTCGGCGGATTCCGCTTCGTGAATGATCTCGAGCGGCCGGTGTTTGAGAAGCATCTGTTTCTCGCACGCACGAAGATGTGGTTGCTCGAACAACCGGAAGTCGGCGCGGCACTGCTCTCGGGATCAGGTTCGACTGTGTTCGCTGTCCTCCGGGATGCAGCAAACGCGGCGACACTCTCCGCCCGAGCGAAAGCCGAGATCGATCCAGAACTCTGGACCTCTGCGTGCGAAACGGTCATCCCGAGCGAAGTCGAGGGACCCCGTGGAAATACGCAGCGCTAGGGCCTCGGGGTCCCTCCACTGCGCTTCGCTTCGGTCGGGATGACGGTCGGCGCGGACCTTCTCTACTCGCCAACCTTCTTCCGCAGAGTAGCGAGCGCGTATTCACGGTTCAGCTTCGCGATGAAGCTCGCGCTGATTTCCGCCGGACAAACAGCCTCGCACTCATAGGTGTTCGAACAGTTGCCGAATCCCTCGGCGTCCATCACGCGCACCATATTCAAGACGCGATCAGTCCGCTCCGGATCGCCCTGCGGCAACAGTGCGAGATGTGAAACCTTCGCGGAGGTGAACAGCATAGCCGATGCATTCGGACAAGCCGCCGCGCACGCGCCACAGCCGATGCAGGCCGCTGCTTCCATAGCGAGATCGGCGTTGTGCTTCGCAACTGGGATCGAATTCGCTTCCGGCGCAGAGCCGGAACGGGCCGAGACGAATCCGCCCGCCTGCACGATGCGATCCAGCGCGCTGCGACTGACGACTAAATCCTTCACGAATCCGAAAGGCTTCGCGCGAAACGGCTCCACCGTGATTGTCTCGCCATCTTTAAACCGGCGCATGAACAGCTGACACGCTGCGCCCGGATGGTCGGGTCCATGCGCTTCGCCGTTGATCGTGAGCGAACAAGTCCCGCAGATTCCTTCGCGGCAGTCTGACTCGAATGCGATCGGGTCGTCTCCCGCGACGGTGAGGCCGTCGTTTACGATATCGAGCATCTCCAGGAAGGAGGTGTCCGGAGCGATATCGGCCGCCTTGTATTCCACCAACTTGCCCGCGGCTTCGCCGGTCTTCTGGCGCCAGACTCGAAGGTTGAAGTTCATTTATAGCTTCTTTGCGCCAACTGGACCGTTTCGTATTCGAGCGGTTCGCGATGCAATTTGGGCGGCGCGATCGTGCCATTACCCTGAAACTCCCACGCGAACACGGATGCGAAGTTCACATCGTCGCGCAGCGCTTCGCCATCCGGCGTCTGGTGTTCCTCGCGGAAGTGTCCGCCGCATGATTCGTCGCGCTCGAGCGCGTCTGTGCACATCAGCTCGGCGAATTCCAGGAAGTCGGCAATCCGGCCGCCGCGTTCCAGCGATTGGTTGTATTCCTCGCCCGTGCCGGGAATGCGGACGTTCCGCCAGAATTCTTCGCGTAGTTCCGGGATGCGCGCGAGCGCTTCGCGAAGACCAGTAGCGTTTCGAGCCATGCCGCACTTGTCCCACATGAGCAGCCCTAGCTCGCGATGGAATGAATCGATAGAGCGTTTGCCGTTTACGCCGATCATTTTGTTGATCCGCGCGCGCACATCCGCTTCCGCTTTGCGAAACTCCGGGTGATCGACCGACGGGCGCTTTCCGATCTGCCCTGCGAGGTACGTTGGCAAGGTGTAGGGCAGCACGAAATAGCCGTCCGCGAGGCCTTGCATGAGTGCGCTTGCGCCAAGGCGATTAGCGCCGTGGTCGGAGAAATTCGCTTCGCCGATCACGTGCAGGCCGGGGACGTTGCTCATCAAGTTATAATCAACCCATAGCCCGCCCATCGTGTAATGGACCGCCGGGTAAATTCGCATTGGCTGCTTGTAGGCGTTCTCGCCCGTGATCTTCTCGTAGATGTCGAACAGGTTTCCGTAGCGCTCGCGGATCGTCTTCTCACCGAGCCGACCGATTGCATCCGCGAAATCGAGAAACACGCCGCGCGCTCCCGGACCGACGCCACGGCCGTCATCGCAAGCTTCCTTCGCACTGCGCGAAGAGATGTCGCGCGGGGCAAGATTTCCGAAGCTCGGATACTTGCGTTCGAGATAGTAATCGCGTTCGGACTCGGGGATGTCAGCCGGGGCGCGGGTGTCGCCTTGCTTCTTCGGAACCCAGACACGTCCGTCGTTACGAAGCGACTCGGACATTAGGGTCAGCTTCGATTGATGCTGCCCGCTGACCGGGATGCAGGTCGGGTGGATCTGCGTGTAACAAGGGTTGGCGAAAAGCGCGCCTTTTTTGTAGGCGCGATAGGTCGCTGTGACGTTCGATCCACGCGCATTGGTGGAGAGGAAGAAGACGTTGCCGTAGCCGCCGGTGGCGAGTACCACCGCATCCGCCGCGTGCGTTTCGATCTTCCCGCTGACAAGATTGCGGGTGATGATTCCCTTCGCGTGGCCGTCGACCAGCACCACATCGAGCATCTCGGTCTGCGGATACATTTTCACAGTACCAGCGCTGATCTGCCGGCAGAGCGCCTGATAGCAGCCGAGCAGGAGTTGCTGGCCCGTCTGGCCGCGCGCGTAGAACGTGCGCGACACCTGGGCGCCGCCAAACGAGCGATTAGCAAGCAAGCCGCCGTACTCGCGGGCAAACGGAACGCCCTGCTCGACGCACTGGTCGATGATTAGGTTACTAACTTCGGCAAGCCGATAGACGTTCGCTTCGCGGGACCGAAAATCGCCGCCTTTGATCGTGTCGTAGAAGAGGCGGAAAACACTGTCACCATCGTTCTGGTAGTTCTTCGCCGCGTTGATTCCGCCCTGCGCCGCGATGCTGTGCGCACGTCGCGGACTATCTTGAAAACAGAAGCACTTAACGTTGTAACCCTGCTCGCCCAGCGTGGCCGCGGCTGACCCACCTGCGAGGCCGCTTCCGACCACGATGACCTCGAGCTTGCGTCGATTCGCCGGGCTAACGAGTCGCGCGTGGTCTTTGTAGCTGGACCATTTCTTGTCGAGTGGACCCGGTGGAATGCGGGCGTCGAGTGAGCCGATCATAAAGCCTGCGGCGGTTGGACCAAACCGAGCAGGACAGCCACCGGGATGGAGGTGTAGCCGATGAAAATCAGCCAGGCGAAGATCCGGCCGAGCCGTGCCAGGCGGGGCGTCATGCGCTTGTCGTTGCAGCCTAACGACTGGAAGAAACTGGAGGCACCGTGCGTGAGATGGAGCGTGAGCAGGAACATCGCGAGCACGTAAAACGCCGATACGATGATGTTCCGGAATCCGTAAACCATCATCGAGTAGACATCGTGTCTGTGGAGGGCGTCCGGCTTCAGCGTAGCCAGCCGCGGGTCTGCGATGACGAACGTGAAGTGCGCGAGGTGATAGATGATGAACGCGAGCACGACGAGGCCGCTGAGCCACATATAGCGGGAAGCGAACGTCGCCTTCACATGAGCTTTACGCGCGTAGGCCTCAGGTCGGGCGCGGCGATTATCGATCGCGAGGCGGATGGTGAACCAGATATGCAGGATCACATTCACGAGCAGAAATGCGCGGATGATCCAGAGCAGCGGACCGAGATTTTGCAGATGTTCGGCGTAGGAATTAATCCAATCGGGCCCGAGAAAAATCTGCAGGTTGCCGAGCAGATGGCCGATGATGAACCCGAGGAGCACGACGCCCGTCGCCGCGACGATGAACTTCTTGCCGATCGACGAGCGAGTGAAGGCGGAGATGTGATTCACGTCGGTTGTTCAGTGCCGCAACGAGCGACACGGCACGAAACCCGAAGCGGGCACGCGAGTCAAGCTAGCGCCCGCGATGTTCAGTGCGGAAACGGACGACGCTCTGCGGCCGCTTCGATACGCGCAGATAAATGCGCCCGATGTATTCGCCGACAATGCCGAGCAGGAGCAGTTGTGCGCCGGAAAAGACCACGAGCGCAGCCATTAAAGAGCCCCAACCGAGCGGTTCCTTCTCAAGGAAATGGTTAATGAAAACGGCAATGAATGAAACGAAGCCAAGCGCACTCATCAAGAACCCGAGGGCAGCGGCGAGGCGCAGCGGCATGGAGGAGTTAATCAACATGCTCGTCCAAAGCCGCACGAGCGCCCTCATGGTGTAGCCGCTTTCGCCGGCCGAGCGTGCGTCGTGACGGACTGAAACGACGCCGACGTTTTGTGTCACCTGGAAGATGAGCGCGTCGATGTATGGGTGAGGATTCGCGCTCTTGCTAATCTCGTCGGCAACGAACCGCGAGATGCAACGAAAGCTCGAGAGGTAGAGTCCCTTCGGTTTATCGATGCTCCAATCGGCCAGACGATTCGTTAGGCGACTGCCGAGATTGCGCCACCAGGAGTGCTGCTTGCGATCGAATGCGCTGTAGATCACATCACGCTTCTCGGCCCTCGCGGCGTGCAGGAGCTTCAGGACTTCCTCGGGCGGATTTTGAAGGTCGTCATCCATCGTGACGACAAAAGCTCCTGTGCTGGAGCGGACGCCGGCAAGGACGGCGCTATGCTCACCGTAGTTCCGCGAGAGGCTGATGAACGTAACCGGCCGAGAACAGCCTGGCATCAATGCTAAAGCTGTCTGTTCGGTCGCATCGCGGCTGCAGTCGTTCACGAGCACGATTTCCGAACCGCCTGCGACTTCGAGTGCGCAGAGTCGTTCAAGCAGATCGGGCAGTGTCGCCGCTGAGTTATAGAGCGGGACGACGATGCTTAAAGTCGGCTGAGCAGAACTCATTTGTGCGCAATGGCGAAGATCGAGGTGCCGAATGGAAGCGAAACGCGACGACTGACTGCAAGCTCCACGCGCGCGATCGCGCTGAGCGCGGCATTGAGCGGTGGTGACATCGGTGCGAGGTCGGATTTTACGTCGGTGCGATGCGCCTTGCGGCGGCTCACCCATCGAACCAGAGCTACAGTCGGCATCAGACTCATGTTCCAGTAGGTGAGCTGCTCGATCGTAAATCCGGCGTCTTCGAGCAAGTGCTTGAGCTTCGGCTTGGTGTAGCGACGCGCCATATTCGTCGCGACGTCGTGACTACCGCGCAAGAAGTCAAAGGCCGCGAGGTTGATGATTAACTTTCCGCCAGGCCTAAGCACACGCTGCATCTCACTGATGGCCTTGCGGTCATCGATCCCACGCAAAACGATGACGTCGAGCGATAAAACAATGTCGAAGCTGTCGTCGCTAAACGGCAGCTCATCGGCGCTACCGCGCACGAGTGCCGCCCCGGTGTTCCGCTCCCGCGTGAGCTCCAACGCGCGTTGGACAAAATCCATTCCAGTCAGCGAAGCCTCTGGAAAATGTTGACGCACGCGCGACAACATTCCGCCGCTCCCGCAGCCGGCATCAAGCAGTTCGAACGGTTGAGGCTGCATGGCGATGGCGTGGATGACGTGACGCCGAAGCCCACGATACCACCAGAGATCGTCCTCGACGGAACGCATGGTCTCGATCTCAGCGGGCGACATCGTAGTAACTTGTGTCCCGCTTAGCAGTTTCCGCCAGCTCAATTCGTCGCAAGACAGCAAACGCTCGCGAACGTTCGGAGAATTGACGGGCGTTGACGAAGCCATAGCCTTGCTCCCGAATGTGCGACGTAGCGATCGCCGACGACGTCGATGTTTGGAGAGCGGATTTCTCTGCCACTTGCGCGGTGCACGGGCTCGAACTGCCGACCCTCGACCCGGCGCGGGCTGAAATCAGTGAAGCCTCTGCGGCGCAATTTGTCGTGGCTGTTTGGCGAAGCAGCCGATGGCTGCGATGGCGTTTCCCACGTGCGCTGACGGATGGCGAAGGAGGCGGCTTCGCGCGATGGATGAAAACGCGCGGGAGGCGGCGATTTCGCCTCTCGCTGCTAGCGTCGAAGAAAATCGCGGGCGCTTTTCGACGTTCGCCCGGCGAACGCATCCGCGAGATTTACCTGCAAGACCGTGAGCTGCAGCGCATGTTTCCGCTCGGCCTGGCCCCGCCAGGTCAGCGGCATTTTCTCGGCTGGCTGACTACTTTCGGCAGGAGTGACCAACAGGTGCAGGACTACGAGGTGATCTGGTTTCTGCACGCGGCGAGTGAAAGCGTCGGCGATGGAATAGGGCTGAGCTTCCGCGTAAATCGCGATTGGCAGGTGAGGTTCCCGAATGCGCTGACTCGTGCCGGGTGGCAGTCTTTTTGTGACGCGCTGCTGGCGGAATATCCGGCACTGCACCGCTGGCGACGCCAACTACGAAAGCCGCCGCGCGAGCCGGTGCCCGATGCCGCCGCCGCGGGCGTGAACATTCTTAGTCACTTCTGTTATCCATCTGGCATTCAGCAGGCGGCGATGTGGACGAAAGTAGCACTGGAGCGCGCCGGCCTCGTCACGTCCTGTCGCGACGTGCCGGCTGGGATCAAAACTACTCTTTCGCCGCGCAAGGATTGGCTCGGGCTTGAGGTGTTTCCGATCACCGTGATCACTGTTGCGCCGACGCCTTACTTTACGACCGCGTACGAGCGCAGTGGTTGGTATCGCCGACCGGGTGTTTACCGCATCGCGTATTGGGCGTGGGAGCTGGAAACAATTCCCGAAGAATGGGTCGCGATGCTGCCACTGCTCGACGAAATCTGGACGCCCACAGAATTTGTTGCGGCCGCGATGCGGACACGCATGGATGTCCCCGTCCACCGGATGCTGCCCGGCGTGAAAGTTCCCAACGTCGAGCCGGTGTCGAAGACCGACCTCGGCATTCCCGAAGATCACTGCGTTTTCCTTTTCATGTTCGACATGTTCAGCGCCTTTGAACGCAAGAATCCGCTGGCGGTGATCCGTGCGTTCCGCCAAGCCTTCCGCCGCCAAGAAAAGGCGACCCTGCTTCTAAAAACGACTGCCTCTTCTCCGAATCGCGATGACGCGGAGCGGTTGCAAGCCGCGGCTGACGACGCTGGCATTTTGCTCATTACGCAACTGCTCTCGCGCGAGCAGGCCTACGGCTATCTCGCGATGTGTGACTGCTATGTTTCGCTGCATCGCTCCGAGGGTTTCGGCCTTGGGATGGCTGAAGCGATGCTGCTGGGCAAGCCCGTGATCGCGACGGGATACTCGGGAAATCGAGATTTCATGCACGAGCACAACAGCTACCTCGTGGACTTCGAGATGGCGGAGGTACAGGAAGCCGGGCCGATCTACACACGCGGGGCCCGTTGGGCCGAGCCGTCGGTGGATCACGCGGCGAAACTCATGCGGCAGGTCTTCGACAATCAGGCTGATGCGAAAGCTCTTGGAGCACGCGCGCAAGCTGAGTTGCGGGAGAAGCTCTCGCTGCGGGCGGCCGGTGAGCGGATGGCAGCGCGCCTGCGCGAGATCGACTCGCGGGCGCGTTAGCTTTTCATCGCAACGCTCTGTAACGACACAACTTTCCGATATGGAAACTGCTCGTAGGGCAGCCCGCCGCGCCAATTATGATGTCCCTGCGGCGAGAGGTAGAACGTTTCGAGGTCGTCAGTGAAACGCGGCACAACTTCACCCAACGTGATGGCAGGCTCAGACGACTCGTTGTTCAGCCGCTTTTGCTGCTCCAAAATATACCGCGCGTTTTCGAAAGCGTGCTCGGTCCCAGGTCCTTGCACGATAAAATCGAAGCAATGAACGGAGTGCCCGCCGGGCCGTAAATATTTCGCAATTCCGGAAAAACAGGACGCAAGCGCCCCGTGCGGGAAGTGCTCCAGAACGGAGACCGATAGAATCACATCGAAGCTGGCGGGGGCGAAATCCGCCATGTTATCGCCGAAGTAGTCGCGCACGATGCGCACGTGCGGGAAATGCTCCCGACTATGCTGCAGGTCTTTAGGCCCATTATCCAAGCCATCGTAAGGATCAACCAGGATCGCCTCGTAGCCGAGTTCGCTGAGAATGCCGCTCACGACCGGCTGGCCGCCTCCGATCTCGAGTACGCGTGCGGGTGGAGCGACGCAGCCAAGCACCGCTTTTACGGCCCAGGGTCGCTGGACATTTTTAAGATCCCCATCGTGCCCAGTAATCGCCGGCAGGAGGTCTGCGCTCTCGCAGTAATCGCGCACGGTGGCGTAACTCAAGCCCTCTCCACAATCGCGTTTCGTAAAACGCTCGATAATGGAGTCGGCGCTCGCGCTGTTAAGAAAGCGAATTGGCTGCGGCACGGTTTGCTCCTATCGGTTGCGCGAGAAGTTCTCCATAAAATTGCAGCAAGCCCCCGGTGTTTTTTTCCCAACTGAAATGTTGGTCGGTAAACTCTACCGCGCCTCGCGCCAGACGCGCGACGCCATGACTATCACCCGTTAATGCGCGAAGCGCGTTTACGATGCCGAGCGCGTCGACTTTCGGAAGAACCCACGCCTCTTCGCCGTGGCGGACAAAGCGGCCGACGTTGGTTGCGGGCAGGATAATCGGCCGTCCCATGGCGAAAAATTCCGGCAGCTTACCGGGCAGCCGATATTCGTTAAATGCGTTCGCCGCTCCGGGTTGAACTAGAAAATCGGCGAGACTCAAGACGCGCGCAATTTCGTCATAATCGACGTGGCCCAGGTCAATCGAAACGCTGCGGGCCCATTGCTCGTCGGGTCCGAGGAACTCACAAAAATCTCGGCCGGTGCGAACGAGGACCGTCGGGGTTCCCTCACGCGACAGAATAGCTGCAGCGAGATAGAGACTGCGCACATCGTGCGCGTTCGCTGAGTGGACGTTGCCGGTGTAGCAGAGGATTAGCGTTCCTGGCTCAATACCGATCATCCCGAACAGCTCTTCGTCTCTCGGCCGCGGAGAAAAGACGGCGCGATCTGCGCCAGGCCACAGAATATGCCGGGGTGTATCAGCGGGCACAAACCGTTCCAGGGTGTCCATGATGATTGTCACACCATCAGCTACGCCCAGGAACCGCCTGTAGTTATGAGGATGCGCGAGATTGTGCGGAAAATCGATCGAGCGCGACTTCGCCAGCTCGGCGAAAGGGCTGCCCAAGTTTACCTCGAGGATCAGCTCTTCGTTATCCTCCAAGTGAACCACGAGGCGGCATTGGCAGAGACTCCGAAGCTTTTCGCAGAAGAGCCGCACGTTTTCGCGTGGCGTCCACGCATGGACGAGATCGGGAGCTGCTCCGTTCGGGAACAGTTTCGACCACGCGCCGTCGACCTCCGGGAAGGTGATGACCGAATAGCGTTGCGCTCCGAGACCCGCTCCGGTGTCGCTTCCCCCGGGGAACGCGACGGACGTTTGATGCCCGCGCCGCGCGAGTTCGTTCGCGAAATTGTGCACATGCACCGCACTGTTCGCGCTGAAATCGTGGTAGAGGACGAAGAGGATGTTACTCACGTGCTTGGCGCGATCGAGTAATCGCCGCGTTCAAGGTCAAGGTGCCGGTTGTAGTAAGGATCGCCGCGGTCGATGACCTCTTCCCATTGATCGAGCAGCAACATGCGATCAACCATGTCGTAGTAGGTCTTCCGCGAGGTCCATTCGTGGTGAACTACTTTTGCCTCCGGCGTGTAGATGATGCGCAACCCGCGGGTCTGTAGCCGAAGGCAGAGATCGACGTCCTGGTACGCGGTGAAGAAGTGCTCGTTGAAGCCGCCGATCTCTTCGAAGAGAGACTTGCGAATCATCATGCAAGCGGCAGTAACCGCTGAGACTTCGCGCGCACACGCGAGACTGCCGGCATACCCGTCTGCATCGAGCGGGAAGCCGCGCATCATGTGATCCGCCGTCCCGCGCATGCCAAGTGCAACGCCGCCATGTTGGACTGTTCGATCTTCGTAAACCAGGAGCGCCCCCGCCGCGCCGACATCCTTTTGCTCGGCGTAGTAGAGCAACTGGTGGAGCCAATCCGGAGAGATGATCTCGGTATCGTTGTTCAGGAACACGAGAAATGTTCCGGTGGCTTGTTGCGCTCCACGATTGTTAGCGCGTGAGAAGTTAAAGGTTCCCGGGAACGGAACGCGTGTCACCGCGCATTCCTCCATCACCCGAAGCGCTTCGGCGTCGGTCGTGTCGTTGTCGACCACCACGATTTCGTAATCGGGATAGGAGGATGCACGCACACTGGCCACGCACCGACGGAGCAGCTCGGGCGAGTCTTTCGTCGGAATGATGATGCTGATGCGAGGATGCGTCGCGCGCGGGAAGGGAACCATCCGCAAGCGGTGCGGCAACGATAGGCTCTCTGCGTGCGCCGGCAGTCCGAGCCGTGCGAGATGCGCATTCACCGCCCGCTCTTGCATGCGGCCGATTTCTGGCTTGGCGTCGCTGTTTTCGGCGATGCTGCCAGGCGTCTTGCGCCAATGGTAGAGCGGCAGGGGAACGTGCGCGATCTTCGCGCCCGTCTCGCTGACTCTCAGCATGAACTCGAAATCCTGCACGCCGTCGAACGCTGGATTGAAGCGCGTCTGCATCGCGAGCTCGCGCCGGAGGCAAAGCAGATGACCGACATACATGACGCCGCGGAAATACTCAGGAGACCAATCCGGTTTAAAGAACGGTTCGATCTGCGCTCCATCCGGCTCGCGTAGCTTATCTTCATCCGAGTAGGCAACCTGCACGTCGCCCTGCAGTGCTTTCTCCATCTCCTGGAGCGCCCGCGGATCGAGAAGGTCGTCGTGATCCAGGAAGCAGACGAATTCGCCCGTGGCGAGATCGAGCGCAGCGTTGGTCGCGGCGCTGATTCCCGCATTCGCGCGGAGCTCGATCCGCAGGCGGGGGCTGACACCGCGGAGCTGCTGCAGTAGTTGCGTCGTTGCGCGGGAGGTCGAGCCATCGTCGACGATGCACCACTCCCAGTCGGCCGAGGCTTGCGTCAGCAAGCTCATCGCAGCCTCCACGAACCATTGTGGGGTCGTGTTGAACGTGGGCGTGATGACGCTGAAGCGCGGCGCGGCAGAGGTCGCCCTTTCGCTGTGTTCGTGAAAGAGTGGCTTGAGCGATAAGACTGCTTTCTCGGCACTAATCGTCTGGAAGCGCGGCAATTCGGCCGCCAGCAGTTCCTTTTCTGCAGCGCGTTCGTCGCCGGCGTAATTTCCGCGGCCATTCAGCTCATGTTCGTAGAACAGTTCCCAATCGCCGCCTTGCTCGATTGCTTCCAGCTGGACCAGCGACGTACCGTGTGGCACCCGTAACTCAGCCGAGAAACCAGAATGGCGGGACGCCGGCATTGCATTGTTTCGTGCGAAGACATCGAGACGTTCCAGGCCGTAGGCTGCAAAACGGCTTTTGCGCCCAACCTTCGCCCTGACTCCCGCGAGGGGGCGTCCGCTGGCGGCAAAGCACCAGCCTCGAATCAAGATGATTTCCGCCGCTGTTTCCCAGCTCTCGGGAGTTTCTACCTCGAAACAAAAAGCGATCGGTTTCTTCGTGGCGGCTTTTTTTCTGGCGGCGCGGTGGAGCAAATTCCAAGCAGGTTTGACCACCTTCCAAAGCGCCGAGCCTTGGATATCCGCCAGCAGCCGCTCGTTCTTTTTCAGGCGCGCCGTCGCGTCGGCACGACGGGCTCGTTGGTCCCACGCCTCTCGCTCCATGTGCGCAAAACGTGCCTCTAATCCAGCCAATTCTTTGCCTACGACACGTGCCGACCTGCGGAGCGCATCAAGCTTCGTGCGCACCGTTTCCAGCAACGGTAGAGGCGCCTCCGTCGGCATCAGAACCGCTTGCCGCAGCTTGTCGAGCGCGTCCCGGAGTTCGTCCGCTTTCTCGAACAAATCGGTTGGGCTCAGATGCTTTGGCACGGCGTGGTTCTACGCGCCTTCGGTAGCGGCGTCGAGCGAGTTGCGGATCGCGCGAGCGGCGTCTTCGAGGAACTCCAATCTCTCACGGAGGAGAATTGCGCTGCGTTCCGCTTCCGAAAGGGAAAGTCGTCGCTGGATCTGCGCCAGCCGATCGCGCATAGACGAGCCGGCGAGGGCCGGCGTATGGCGCTGCGCGAAGTCATTCGCCGCACGGTTTCCACGCTGTGCGGCCTCCTCTGGATGTTCGTAGACATGTCGCAAAAGGCGACGCGCTTCGTCGGCGTCCGGTTCCGCCCAGGAGGCGTGTGAAGGATACGGTTCGCGATCGGATCCGACGCGCTGCATTTTGCTCGCGCAGAGGTAGCTATTCTCCGCCGTCATGAACGCCAGATTACCGGAGTAGCCGGTGGCGATCACCGGTTTTCGTAAGGCCATCGCCTCTGCCATCGTGAGGCCGAATCCCTCGGCGCGGTGGAGCGAGACATAGCAATCGCACAGCGCCATCATCGTATTTTTTTCGCGCGCCGAAAGGTACCCATCCTGCAGCACGATGTCTGGGCGACCGGCCGCCGCGTACTTCAACTTCCCCATCTCGACGCCGCGCTTGTCGCCGTTAATGCTTTTTACGAACAACACCGGACCTTCACCGGGCGCGAAGGCCTCCTTGAAAGCCTCCACTGATCCCACTGGATTCTTGCGTTCCAGCACGCTCAGACAGTCGAAGCTGAACAAGAAGGTAAACCCTGCCGGCATGCCGAGATCGGCTCGAGTCAGTGATGCGTCAATCTCCGGCCTAACGAGTGGTAGAGTGATTTTGTGGACAGGCACAGGCGAGACCTTCAACAGCGCGTCGCGCACGAAATCGCTCGCCACCCAGACCTCATCTACGAGCTCGAATGCCCGGTGGAGACTCTCCGGGAACTCGCTCGCTTCCCAAAACCACAATCCAATGGTGTAACGGCCGGTCACACGTTCTCCTGCAGACTGCTCAGCGTACTTCGGAAGCTGGTCGGCATTCACGCAAATGATATTGATTGGTGCCTCGCCCGACCGGGCGCGCCGCTCGTGGAAGGAATGCTCCTGCCGATTGGCCGTTTCGCCAAACGAGACGGTGTTGCAGCGCACGTCGGCTGCTTCTAGCGCAGTGACGAGCAGACGTGCGGCTTCGCCAAGCCCGAGCTCAGCGCGGAAGTAACCTACGACGTCTACCGCAAGCTCTTCGTTTTCTATGTTCACTGTCTCAACGCCTTCAGTCCTCCTAATTACCGCGGCAGAAACAACCGGCAACAAACGTGCGGAGACTCCTTCTTCGCGCGCCCCAGTCATGACAAACCAGGAATGGAAACCTGCCGCGTCGCGCCCGAGCGGCTCCGGAAACGCAACCTGCAAATCGCCACGAGCCGCGTGCAGCTCGAGCATGTAGCGCGTGATGATCGGTTGCCCGTCAAAGGCCCGTTGGTTAAGCCATTTGAAAAAAGAACTTTCGCCCTCTGCCCGGAAGGGATCAGGCGGCTCTGGTCCCTCTTTTCGTTTACTGCGCCGAAGCGCGCGGAGGTAAACCCGCTGCATAAAGCGATCGATGCGAGTGCCGCTGGGGAGCAGGCCGTAGCCGAACCGATATCGACGCCGCTCACCCTCTTCGCCAGCAGCTAGCTTCGCGCGGTATTCGTCGTCGATTTTCCGCAGCGCAGCTGACCCGCTGAGCACCACCGGGGGAGGATAGGGTTCCCGCTTGCTGAGGAGATGCGGCCGCTTCGGATCGAAGCCTTCGAAGTGGAAGAAGCGCAGCGGCTCGCCATCTATTTGATATGTGTCGCCGGCGGCCTCTAAATGTCGGCCGCGTAAACTCCAGTATCCGACGTTGAAGCCGGCGCCTTCGAGAAGGCGAGGCGAAGCAACTTGGGAAAATCCTTCGTACAACGAAGGGTCGAGAGAAGCGCTACGGTCGAACTGCGTGCGAAGCGTGCCGCTCCACGTCGCAAGAAATTCTTCAGCGGAATGTCCGATCACCATGAAGCCGGGCTCGGGCGTCGCTACCCCGCTGTCGTTTTCGCGAGCAGCCCATATCGGCAATCCGAGTTCGGCCTGCCTTATAACGTCATTGAGCGGCCCGAAGACTTCGATGTCGTAGTCGAAGCAGAGGATAAGCTCGGCTCCCCTCGTCAACAGATGGCTGATGAAGAACGGCTTCACCGCAAGCGCCAACTCCGCGCCTGCGTAAATTTTCGGCAGCCGGTGAAGGTCCTCCGGCGCGAGGTCGATATCTTCCAAGCTCAGCACTTCGACTGCTTCTCCCGCACGCTCTGCGAGGCTGAAAGCGTCCGGAACTAGGATCGTAAAGCGGCTGCCAGGGTGATGCTGCAGAAATGATTGCACCAGAACGCGAGCGCGCGGCAGGTTGTCACGCGTCGCGATCGTCGTGCCAATCATCCGCGAGGACTCAGAATTTCCAGTCGGCACCAGCGGAAACTAGCAACGATCGCGCACTACGTCGACGCGGACGGTGTGCTGCTACTACGGTCAACAACGAAACAGCCAGACCGGCGGCAAACAGATGGCTGCCGTGAAGTACGGTCCTGGCGGCATAGTATGAAAGGCGGCCGACTTCCTGGGGCTCGCGAAACGCAAACCAGTGCGAGTCATTCTCATCCCGCGCCAAGACTTGAATTTTTTGAGGAGGCACGGCG
>JBHENE010000087.1:0-12806 GCA_046262215.1 Chthoniobacterales bacterium
CGCCTCGCCCAGCAAACCGCTCAGCAACGAGCAATCCATCTGCACCATGTTCGGCAGATCCATCTCGAGCACGTCACGGATCGCTTGCTTCATCACCGGATGGTTCCGGCCCATGTTGTAGACGCTGTAGCCGCTCAGGAAATCGAGGTAATCCCGATCGTCCATGTCATACAGGTAGGCGCCTTCAGCCCGCGCGTAGACTTTGTCGAAACCAATGACGCGCTGCGCCGCCACGAGCGTGCGATTCAGGTGGCGCTCGTGCAGATCGTAATTCTCGCCCAGCCGGGCGGCGACCATCTGCTTCAGGTCAAAAGCCATGCTGTTGGTGTATCCGATCCGGCTCTCGAAATCAAATCGGGCGCCGCTAATGAAACAAGAGCAGACGCCTCAGACGAGACGATCTGAGGTTGTGCAGATGCTCCTCGCTGATTCTCGGGACTCGTCGCCGGATCGGCCTTGCTGACCGGCGCGGCGATCGATTTTTTCCTCCGCGTCCCGCAAAGGGCGATCGCCGGGGTTATGGCGTTCGGTGGTGGCGTGCTCATCTCCGCGCTCTCGTTCGACCTAATGGACGACGCTTACAAGCGCGGCTGGTTTGATTCGACCGCCTGTGGATTTGTCGGCGGCGCTGCGATTTACACGCTGCGCAGCGCCTGCGTAAAGCGCACGACTTCCGCACTAACTTGCGCGATCCGCTCGCTGACTTTCGTGTCGGTCAGTTCGCCATCGGTAAACGATGCGCCTGTCGCGTAGACGAACCGCGGCACAATTACGCAACGAAAGTCCAGCATGAGGCTATTCGCATAAGCCATGACCGACATGTAGCTGCTCATCCCGCCGGCCGCGCAGAGAAACCCGACGATCTTGTCTTCCCACGCCTTGCCTGTGAGTTCGATCATGTTCTTGGCCGAGGCACTAACGTCGTAATTATAAACGGGTGCCGATACAATGATACCGTCCGCCGCCGCGATCGCGGTCGCGGCCTTACGCGTATCCGCGTGAATGTAACATTGGTCCGCATCGCACAGCGGCAAGGCCAGCTCGCTGACGTCGAGCCACTCGCAATCAACCTGCGCGTTCGTCAGCGAATGGAAAGCAATCCGACCCATCTTGCGGCTTCTGCTTTGCGGATTTCCGCTGGTGCTAATGACGAGATATTTCGGCATGGCTGCGCGCCCGGATCAAGCCGGCCGCTTCACAGCGGTCAGGTTCACGGAATAGCTTTCGCCGTTCGCGCGCTTCAGCTTTAGATGAACAGTCTCGCCCGGACTCTTCTGCATAATTGGTTTCAACTGCAGCGCTTTTGCACCCGGGACAGCGTGCCCTTCAGCCTCGATAATTTCATCGCCGACTTCGAGGTGACCCGCCGCTGGTGAATCTGGCACAACACTTTTGATGACCACACGCTTGACGGTCGGGTTGAGCGGAAAGCCCGTCGTCTCCGCGCCTAGTTTGAAACCGAAATAGCCCTTTTCAGGTGCGGCTTGGGCGCCCGTCAAAATCGCCAACGTGAGGAACGTTGCGAGAAACATCTTATTCATCGAGCAGACTCTACGTCACCCCTGCGGCCCGAACAGCTCGAAAAAGATCTCGTGTTCAGCGCCGCGTCAGAGCTGCTCAACCGAGTAACCTCGCGCGCGCAGCAGCGCGACCACGCCGCCGGGTCCGCCGAAGTGCGCCGCGCCTGCAACGACGAAGTAGGTCTTTCCGCTCTGCATATAACTTTCGATTTTCGGGATCCAACGTCGATTTCGCGCACCGATAATTCGATCTCCGAATGCGGGGAAATCGGCGAAGCTACTTTGCGTGATGCGTGTGAGGGCGGTCGCGTCGCCGCGGCGCCAGGCGGCTAGGAGCTCGGACTGGCTGGCCGCGCCGGGAGCGTCGGGGATAAACGTGAGCAGGAGCAGCGCCTCCGCCTGCCGATCCGTCAGCCCGGAGAAGACATCGTAATGCTCAGCAATCGTCTCTAGTCCGACGATCTGCTTCTTCGTGGCGCGCGCACGGCCGCCGAGAAACCCCTCGACGCCGAGGGCGCTCGACGCGCCGCGGGAATCAGACGACTGCAAGGTCACGACCAACATCCAGGGCCGTAATGACGTATATTCTTTCTCCGGCACACGCAGCAGCGTGAAGAAGCGCCGGAGGTAGGCAAAAGTGCGGGGGTCGACATGGTTCTTCAGGCTGTCGCCCGGCGGATATTTCCCGGCTGATCTGATTTTTTTGATCGACGAAACACCGGGATTCTCCTCGGTTTCAAATGCCAGCCGGTCTGATGCGTCGAAGGCGCGATTATAGGCAACAGGCAGCGGGTAGTCCGAGCTGCGAAGCGCGTGCACTGATCCGCCGAGATAACACGTGCTGCCATTCGGCGCCGTCGCCTTCCACACGCACGCGCTCGCCGCATGGGCACTAGTCCTGGATCCGAATGCGCTGAGCGCAAATGCGACAGCACTGCCGCAGATGATCCTCCACGAAAACATATCTGCGTGTAGCAGCCGGAGCTGCGACCGACAAGCGGCCTCCCTCGCTTTTTACTTGGAAGACGAACGCCTGCTTTTGCAAACTTGCCGGGATGAAATCTTTCTCGTCCGCGCTCCTCGGTCTCTTCGCCTCGCTGGCGCTGCTCGCTCCTCGCGCCGCCGCGCAGGAGCCGTCGATCGACAAGCTCCTAAGCAAGCTGCCGCCACCCGAAAAAATCGTGAAACGTCAGGTCGTCCAGACGGGTGGAATGTCCGACCCCGTGATGCGCGACCCGCTCATCGAGAAGATATTGTCCGCGATCAAAAGCGGGAGCCCTGTCCGTGCGACGACGTTCGCCAACGAGCTAACGACGCGTTACCCGCGGAGTGCCGCCGCGTTCTGCGTGCGCGGTCTCATCGCCTCCGGCACGAAGAATTACGCGGAGGCGACCGCGGCATTCCGCACCGCGATCTCGATCCGGCCGAACTTCGCCTCAGCGCATTTCGGCCTCGCGGAAGTAGAAGGATCGCAAGGTCACTACGCCGCCGCAATCCCGCACTTGCAGCGTTACGTGCAGATCGATCCCAGTGCAGTGGATGGCTGGTATGCGCTGAGTGATTGCGCGGTGCACACTGGCCGCAAAGGGGACGCTGTCACGTATGGACGGCGTGCTGCCGCTCTCAGCGGATCGAACGTTTTTGTCTGGATCCAACTGGCTCGAGCCGAAAATGCCGCCGGCAACTCAGAAGCAACTCTCCGCGCGATCTCAAAGGCAGCGGAGCTCACGCCGGAAAGTGCCGACATCTTAGCTGTAGTCGGTCTCAGCTGCATCAACTTGAACAAAATTCCGCAGGCGATCCCTCCACTCACTCGTGCAGTGCGTCTCGCGCCTAACAACTACCTGCTGGAGGCGCAGCTCGGCTTTTGTCTGCAAAGCGTCGGGCAAATGGATGCCGGAATTGCACATCTGAAAGAAGGCGCCCGACTCGCTCCGAACTACCCGCCGGTGTGGGAACACCTCGGACTCGCCTACCAGAAGAAGGGACTGCACCGTGATGCCATCAAAGCCTTCGAGCGAGCCGCTAAGATCATGCCCCGCTATCGGCCGACATGGCAGCATCTCGCGGAAGAGTATCGCGCCGTCGGTGATGCTGCCGCGGCTGAGAACGCGGCGGCGCGCGCGCGGACGCTGCCTCAACACAGCGTCATGCCGCAGCCCGCGCGAGGCTGATTCTGTTGTCAGAGCCGCCTATGAACCGCTCCGCTCGGAGGGCTAACGCGCCAATCCCCTAGCCTCCTGCTCCGCGCCGGGCCCGTCGGGATACCGGTCGCGCCGAGTCGCGTTGTTCAAACCCGCCTGCCTGCGCAGGTGTCGAATCCGCGACCGCATTCCGAAGGCTGATCGGCATCCTGCAACGGTCGCCAGACGGAATACACGTTGCCGAGCGGGTGCTCGGAAGTATTGATAAGCCATGCTCGCAGAAGCTCCCGCAGCCTTTGAGTTTGATACGATCGACGAGGTCCTGCGCGCCATCGCCAATGGCGAACTCGTCATCGTCACCGACGATGAGGACCGCGAGAACGAGGGCGATCTCGTGATGGCCGCCGAGAAAGCGACCCCGGCCGCGATTAACTTCATGGCGAAGTTCGGACGTGGCTTGATCTGCGTGCCGGTTGCAAACGAGCGCGCGGAGCAACTTGGATTGCAGCGGATGGTCGCGCAAAATCGCGAGATGTATCGCACTGATTTTACCGTCTCGGTCGATGCCGCGCGTAATGTCACCACAGGCATCAGCGCGCATGATCGTGCCGAGACGATCCAGACAATCGCCAACCCGAAGTCATCGCCTGAAGATCTCGTCCAGCCCGGCCACATCTTCCCCCTCCGCGCGAAGGACGGCGGCGTGCTACGACGCGCTGGTCACACCGAAGCCGCGGTTGATCTTGCGCGGATGGCAGGTCTGCAACCCGCCGGAGTCCTCTGCGAAATCCTGCATGACGACGGCACGATGGCGCGCCTCCCGGAATTGATGGAGTTCCGAAACACACACGGGCTCCGCATTTGCACAATTCAAAGCCTCATTGCGTACCGCCGGCTCCGGGAAAAGCTGATCGAGAAGGAACAAGTCGTTCGCCTTCCGACCGATTACGGCGACTTCGATCTCCACCTTTACCGCTCCACCGTTGATGGCGCGCATCACCTCGCGCTGGTGAAAGGAACGATCTCGAATGACGAGCCGGTTCTCGTCCGCGTGCATAGTGAGTGTCTCACTGGCGATGTCTTCGGATCGCGCCGCTGCGATTGTGGCAATCAACTGCACGCCGCTCTCCAGCAGATCTCCGATGAAGGCGCGGGCGTGTTGATTTACATGCGCCAGGAAGGGCGCGGCATCGGTCTCGCCGCGAAGATTCACGCTTATAAACTGCAGGAAGAAGGTCTCGATACCGTCGAAGCGAATGCAAAGCTCGGCTTCGGGAGCGATCTTCGGGATTACGGGCTGGGCGCGCAGATCTTGTTTGATCTCGGCGTCCGCAAGTTCCGCTTCCTCACGAACAACCCGAAGAAGGTGGTCGGGCTCGAAGGCTATGGGATTCAAATGGTCGAGCAGGTGCCGATCCGCAGCGAAGCGAATCCGCATAACGCGCGCTACCTTGAGACGAAGCGCTTGAAGATGGGTCACCTGCTCTAGCGGTCGTTGCTCGTGTTCTTATGTCGATCGATGTGACCACACGTCCGGATGTCACTGACGCGAAACGTCTTTTCGCGATCGTGGCAAGCAAGTTTAACGGGCGCTTCGTACAAGGCCTGGTCGACAACGCTACGAATGAGCTGCGGTCGCTTGCGCCCGAGGCGACAATCACAAACTACGAAGTCCCTGGCGCATTTGAAATCCCGGTCGTCGTGCGAGAAATCGCGATGACCAGAAAGGTCGATGCCGTCCTCGCACTCGGCGTGATTCTGAAGGGCAGCACCAGCCACGCGGAACATCTCAGCCATTCCGTCACAAATGCGCTCCAACAGGTCGCGCTGGAGTATGGTGTGCCTGTGATTAATGCCGTCCTTGGTCTCGAAAATGAGCAGCAGGCGCAGGAACGCTGCCTCGGAGATCGCATCAACCGCGGCGTCGAAGCCGCGCAGGCTGCAGTAGAAGTGACAAACGTGCTCGCGCGTTTGCGCGCGAATTAGTCGGATGGGCAAGCGACGCATGGCACGGCAGGCAGCCGTGCAATTCCATTTCTGGCGAGATATGCAGGGCGGCAGCGAGCCAGAGAAGATGGACGAATTCTGGGACTTCTGCCCCGCCAAACCGAACGTGCAGGCGTTCGCACAGCCGCTGATCGACGGTATGGTCGCCCATTTGCCGGAAATCGATGAACGAATCGCGCGCTACTGTGACAACTACGAGTTCCGCCGCATCGCGCCCGTAGATCGGAACGTCCTTCGTCTCGCCATTTTCGAGATGCTCTACCGCGATGACATCCCGCCGGTTGTCTCAATCAACGAGGCGATCGAGCTCGCAAAGATGTTCGGTGGTCCCGACTCTGGACGCTTCGTGAACGGCATTCTCGACCGCGTGAAAGGCGACCTCTCGCGGCCGTTGCGCGAAGCTTCCGCGCCCGAGGCCTCGTAGCTTTACAATAACCGTGTCTGCTGCGCGCGGACGACGATCACGTCCTGGCGGAAGCGTTTCTCGAGATCGTGCCGGTAGTTTGTCCACCAGGACGCATCGAGATCTGACGCCATCACTTCGAAAATGACGATGTCATCACGGCTGACGTGGTCGTCGTTCAGCTTCCAATGTCCCTCCGCGCGCGCGTGCGTGTAAACAGTGATCCCGCCGAACTTGTCGGTTAGTTCCTGCTGCACGCGAGTGTAATCATCGCGCAGAAACGGCTCCTGCGCGTTGTCGTGCATCGGCAGCAAAATCTGCACAAGGTGCATCGTGGTGCCTTGCACTCGTCAGCCTCTTGGATGCGCTGGTAAGATCCGCCCTGAGACTTCTCCGAAACCGACCCGATATCCGTCGCCTTCCGCCCAGCCGCTGATCGTTAAGGTGTCGCCGTCCTCCAGCCATTTGCGCGACTCGCCGTTCGGCAGCGCGATCGGCTTCGCACCGCGCCACGTCAGCTCGAGCATGCAGCCGCGCGAATCTTCGGTCGGTCCGCTGATCGTTCCGCTCGCGAGCAAGTCGCCGGGCTGCAGATTGCAACCGCCGACGGTGTGATGCGCCAGCTGCTGGGCCATGCTCCAGTAGAGATGGTGGAAATTCGTCCGCGTGATCACGTGCGGCACATCCATTGTCGAAGTTTGCAGTCGCGCTTCAAGGTTGATGTCGAAGGTGAAATCATTCGCCGCGCGGAGATATGATAAAGGCTCTGGGTCCTGGGGCGGCAACGGCTTTCGGAACGGCGCGAGCGCGTCGAGCGTCACGATCCATGGCGAGATGCTGGTGCAAAAGTTCTTCGCCAGAAACGGACCGAGCGGCTGGTATTCCCAAGTCTGCACATCGCGCGCACTCCAGTCGTTCATCAGCACCATCCCGAAGATATGCTCTTCCGCGCGGTCGATTGGCACCGGCTCGCCTAACGAGTTCGCAGACCCGATCAGGAAGGCGGTCTCGAGTTCGTAATCAAGCGCCCGTGTTGCGCTGAAGATCGGCGCCTCTGCGTCCGGCGGTTTGATCTGGCCGCGAGGCCGACGCACGTCCACGCCGCTGACGACGATTGAACTGGCGCGCCCGTGATAGCCGACAGGCAGCGACTTCCAGTTCGGCATCAGCGCGTTGTCGGCACCGCGCAGCATCGTGCCCACGTTGTGTGCGTGATGATACGACGAATAGAAATCGGTGTAGTCACCGATTCGGACGGGCAGCTGCATCGTGACGTTCTTCTGCGCGTGAAACGCATGGTGACGCAGCTCGGCATTGTCCCGCAGATCCGCTGTGTCGTAAGCCAGCAAATGCTGGAGCGTTTGCCGCGTTGTTACCCACGCCGCTCTCCCTAACGAGAGGAATTCGTTCAATGAATCGCTGCTGAACACCCGCCTGCCGTCGAGCGCGAGCATTCCTCGCTCTTCCAGAACGCTGAGGTCGAGCACCTGATCTCCGATCGCGACACCGGCACGCGCGTCCCCGTCGGACGGTTTGAAAATCCCATACGGGAGATTCTCTATCGGGAAGTGCGAATCGGGCGCGACGTCGATAAAGGAGCGGAGGAGTTCAGCCATGCTAAAAAAGATTTAGCGCGCGGAGATCGTCTCGCGGCTCGTCGAAACTACAGCTTCCAAAGGAGGTGACCAGCTTGCGGTGCTCGCGAATTCGGTCGGACGAGATCTGCCACTCACGCCAGCTGAACCCGTCGTCAGTGAAGACGAAATGCGAGGAGTCTTCATCATCGAGCATCGCGACCGTCTGGAGAAGATCCCATTGATGCTCAGCTGCGAGCACGCCTGCGCCGAGAACGTTGAGGAAGCCGTGCATTGTTGTCTGGACGGAGCCATGAAACAGCCGCACCGGATGATGCAGCCCGGCGGTAAATTTGATCGGCACGTCGTGCTGGAGCGCTGCGAGCAGAGCGCGCGCAATCTGCACCGATGATGGGAAGGC
This sequence comes from Chthoniobacterales bacterium, assembly GCA_046262215.1. Taxonomy (GTDB): domain Bacteria; phylum Verrucomicrobiota; class Verrucomicrobiia; order Chthoniobacterales; family UBA10450; genus JACCTI01. Next base: position 8,070 of record JBHENE010000087.1, read on the forward strand.
TGCGGGCACAACTCCGCCCGTCCGCAGCTTGAACCCGAACTGTGCTCCCGCTGTTCCGCTGCGATGCTCCGCGAGTGCCAGGATGGTCCGCTCCGCTTCGTCAGCGGGCGCTTCCCAGAAGACGGGAATGTTCACTCCGTTAAGCGCCTCGTAAGCTGCGCTGATCGCCGCACCGGGCCGCGTCGCCAGCGGCATCTCCAACTGCGTTACATTGGCGAACGCGCCATACTGCGCCCCGAAGTTTTTCATTGTTTCACCTGCTCTTGTGAGAGCGGTGAGAAAGTCAGTCGCCGTCTCGTTTTTAGAGCCGAGCGCCGAAACCTGCAGCCGATGTTCAACATCAAAGCCGCGCAACGCAGCCAACAGGTCGTCGAATTTAGCGAGCGGCAACACGAAGGAGCCCAGCATCCAGGCATCCGGCGTGCGGACATACTCAGCGAAGTTATCTAGCGCGGGCTGGAGCGCTAAGCTTGCTGGCGGGAAGAGGCCGGCGTAGTCGACCGTCCCGTAGAGCAGTGCCCGAAGAGAAGCCGTCATCGCCTAACGAGCGCCGATCAATCGCGGGGACATTGTAAAATTTGCCGTTAGCCGACTGCCGGCTGCGATTCGCTGGATGCCTTCTTTGTCTTCGAACGCGCGCTGCTGATGATGATCAGTTAACCCCCAGCACGGTTCCACGCACAGGAAAGGACCGCCATCTGACCAGAGTGTAACATACGGCACGCCTGCTAAATCGATTGTGACCGACCGGCCGCTCGCTTCATCTGAGTAGGTAAACGTGCGGTCGGGCACATCGATGAATTCCAGGATGTAAGAGCCGGGTAACTTCTCCCGCGGGAACGGCATCTCTCCGCTGCCGAATTCGATGTCCTGCGTTTCTTCCGCGAGGTAGTTATCCGGCGAAAAGTGGCGCCGGTATGTCCCTGCCGGCATTTCAAGCTTGAATGAATCAAAACGAGCGGCCGCGAATCCCGGATGCAGACCGAACTCCAGATGCGCGGTGAGCTCCGGCTCGTGATTGTGAAAGTCGAACGTGACGCGTACGGCATCTTCAACGAGCGCATAGCTCAGGTCTAACGAGACGTTGAGCGGGTATTCCAGCGGAGTGTAGTCCCTGCGCGCGATGCGGTAGGTCAGCCGTCCTTCGTCCTTTGAGACTTCGGACCGATGCCAGACCTTAGTCCGGAGAAAACTGTGCGTGCCGCCTTCTATCGGCTGTCCGCGATAGAGGCTGTGGCCCTCTTTCAGCCGATGAAGAAAGTAGCCCATCAGGGTCGCGTGATTGGCCCAGCCGCTCTCCGGCTTTGTCAGATCCCCGTCGCGGTGGAGAAAGCCGACCCACTCGTCGCGCCGATCACGCCGCGCCAGGCTGATTATCTCCGCGCCGAGCCGCGAAACGACGAGTCGAATCCCGGCTGCCTCATCCGTTAAGATGTCGAGAAGCCGGTCGCCGCGCGTTTCTTCGCGATGCGAAAAGCTCATCGCGCTTACGGGAAAAGGCCGCGCGCGTGTTTCGCTTTCATCACGCGCTCCACGCCGATCGCCATGGCGGCCGTGCGATGCGAAACCTTGTGTTCTTTCGCGCGCTTGATCACCTGCGAAAACGAATGCTGCAGGATGCGGAACAGCTTGTCGGTCACTTCACTCTCCGTCCAAAGGAAGCTCTGCAGGCCCTGGACCCATTCGAAATACGAGACAATCACGCCGCCGGCATTGCAGAGAATATCCGGGATCACGAAAACTTCGTCTCGACGCTCGTTCAGTAGCAGATCGGCTTCGGGTGTCGTTGGGCCGTTGGCGCCTTCCGCGAGAATGCGGCACTGCAGCTTGTTCGCGTTGTGCTCGGTGATGACGCGATCAACAGCCGACGGCACGAGGATATCGCACTTCATCGTCAGCAACTCATTCGGATCGACACGATCCGCTTCAGTAAACGCGCGCAGGTTCCCCTTCTTCATCACGTGCTGGTCCGCAGCCCTGATGTCGATTCCCTCGGGATTGTAGAGTGCCACGGTCGCGTCGCTGATCCCGACGACCTTCACGCCGACCTTCAGCGCCAGCGCTAACGCAGCGACTGAACCGACATTGCCGAAGCCCTGGATGATCGCGGTGGAGTTCTCCGGATTCATCTTCAACATGTCCATCGCACGTTCGATCAGGTAAACGACGCCGCGGCCGGTTGCTTCGCGTCGCCCTTCCGTTCCGCCGATTGAGACCGGTTTCCCCGTCACGATCTCGCTCACCGCGTAGCCCTGATACACCGAGTAGGTGTCCATGAACCACCCCATCACTTGCTCGTTCGTCCCCATGTCGGGGCCCATGATGTCCGTGTGCGGGCCGACGAATGGAATCATCTCCTGCATGTAACGCCGCGAGACGCCTTCGAGTTCACGGCGTGAAAGCTTCGTCGGATCACATGCGATGCCGCCCTTTGCACCGCCGTAGGGAAGATTGGCAAGCGCGCATTTCCAGCTCATCCACATCGCTAATGCGGCGGTCTCGCCCATCGAAAGATTCGGCGCGAAACGCGTGCCGCCTTTGGTTGGCCCGAGCGTGAGATGATGCTGGACGCGATAACCTTGGAAGGTCTCCGTGCTGCCATCGTCCATGTGGATCGGGAGCGTCACCGCGATGGCGCGCTTCGGATACATCAACCGATCGCGGTCGTTCTTATCGATGTTGATATAATCCGCGATGACCGCGAACTGGTCGCACGCCATCTGGAAAACGTCGTCGTTGTAGATATTCATAGCGTCGGGCGGAGGCGGAAGGCCCCCGCCGGAAAACAGATTCCTATTAGCGCTCGGGTCTAACAGGTCGTCAAATCGAATGTGGCTATGGCCCGGCCATCAGCCCGGGCGAAGTCGAGTGACGCCGTGGCCTTACGTCACGTTGACCCAGGGGGGTTTCTCGACTCTGCTCCGCCTCGCTCGAAATAACTGGTGTAGCGTTGCATCGAAAGCCAAGGCCTTACTACAGTGCGGGGCCACAAGACTCCGATGCGCATCGAAACACTCGCCGTTCACGCCGGCCGCTCCGTTGATAAGAGTACCGGCGCGGTTTCGGCCAGCATTCAACTCTCGACGACCTTCGAACGGGAACCCGACGGCAGCTATCGCAGCGGCTACTGCTATTCGCGGAGCGGGAATCCCAACCGGACCGCGCTGGAACAAGCGATGGCGTTGCTTGAAGGCGGCGCGATGGCCGCGGCGTTTGGCTCAGGGTTGGCAGCCACTGCGGGTGTTTTCCAGGCGCTTCGACCCGGCGACCACGTGCTCGCCGCGGGCGAGACGTACCATGGCACCACGAAACTGCTACGGGAAGTTCTCCAGCCGTGGGGCCTCGAAGTGACGTTCGTCGACATGACGGATCTAGACGCTGTGGAAGCTGCGATTCGCCCGCAGACGAAGCTCATCTGGACGGAGACGCCGTCGAATCCGCAGCTGAAAATCACCAACCTTGCAGCCGTCACGAAGATCGCGCATGCGGCGGGTGCCGTTTGCGCCTGCGACAATACCTGGTCGCCAGTCATCCAGCGCCCGTTCGAATTCGGGGTGGACGTTGTCGTTCACTCCACGACGAAGTTCATCGGCGGGCATTGCGATGTCACCGGCGGCGTCGTCATTGCGCGGGAGGCGACAGAATTCTTCGAGCGCGTTTGCCTGAACCAGACTGTCGGCGGCGGCGTCCCCTCGCCTTTCGATTGCTGGCTCGTGCTGCGCGGCTTTCGCACCTTGCCGTGGCGCATGCGCGCCCATTGTGAAAACGCGCTGAAAGTCGCGACGTTTCTTAGCGAGCATTCCGCCGTCGAGCGGGTGCATTATCCCGGGCTAACCTCGCACGCCGGACATGAATTCGCACAGCGTCAGATGAGTGCGTTTGGCGGGATGCTGTCGTTCGAGGTAAGGGGTGGACGCGAACGCGCCATGGCTGTCGCAGGAGCCACGCGGCTCTTCATCCGCGCGACAAGTCTCGGTGGTGTGGAGAGCTTGATCGAGCATCGCGCCTCGATCTCGGGCGAATGCCCGTCCACGCCGCAGAGTCTGCTGCGTTGCTCGATCGGTCTCGAGCACGCGGATGACTTAATTGAGGATCTCGCGCAGGCGCTCGGCTAACGCCGCAACTTCCGCCGCACGACTACAGCAACGTCCTGCAGCTCCGCGACTTGCAGTGCATACGCCGCGCCGAAGAACACCAGCACACCCACAGCGACGATCACGCTGACGCCAAGAAGCTTATGCCATTGCGTTTGTGCAACCCCCGCCGGGAAGAACAGCGACGACCCGAGCCAACACACCGCTCCCAAACACGCCCCCGCGAGCAGCAGCTTGGCGAGCGTCGACATCAGCGCCGTCGTCTCCAGCCGACCGGCATACCGCCGCATCATGATATAGAGCAGGAGGAAATTGGTGATCGCGATCAGGCTGGTGGATAACGCCAGCCCACGATGACCGAGCCCCATGCGGAAAGTAAGCAGCCAGTTCAGGCCGAAGTTCAGCGCGATCGAAAAGATGCTGACGAACATCGGTAGGTTTCGCCGATCGAGGGCATAGAACGCCGGCGCAAGCACCTTCACGGACGAATAACCAACCAGTCCGATCGCATAAAATCGAAGCGCAGCAGCGGTCTGTTCCGTGGCCGCAGCGGTGAAACGACCGTGTTGATAGATGAGGCTGATGATCGGCTCCGCCAGAATCACGAGCCCGATCGCGGACGGAATTGTCAGCAGCATCACGA
>JBHENE010000088.1:0-6403 GCA_046262215.1 Chthoniobacterales bacterium
ACAGTCACCGGACGCAGCTTGCCCGTCGCATCGTAGATGCTGGTCATGCCGATTTTCTTTCCTAAAAGTCCGATGCTCATGTTCGTGGGCTTGCAAAAGGGTGGAGGGCGAACGCGCTAAATCTTAATGGTGATATCCACACCGGCCGGGAGGTTCAGCTTCTTCAGCTCGTCCACGGTCTTCGCGGTTGGCTCGATGATGTCGAGCAGGCGTTTGTGGGTGCGGATTTCAAATTGGTCCATCGACTTTTTGTCGACGTGCGGAGAGCGGTTGATCGTGAATTTCTCGATCAACGTAGGGAGAGGGATCGGTCCCGCCACGCGCGCGCCGGTGCGCTTCGCCGTCTCGACGATGTCGACGGCAGATTGATCAAGCATTCGATGATCGAACGCCTTCAAACGAATACGAATACGTTGCCCGCTAGCCATTACTTAGTTTCCTTCTGGTCGAGCACGGCAGCGACGAGCTGCTGCGGGACTTGTTCAAAGTGTGACGGCTCCATCGAGTAGCTCGAACGGCCTTTGGAAAGTGAGCGAATCGCAGTCGCATAACCGAACATTTCGGCGAGCGGCACTTCCGCCTGGATCATCGTCAGGTTGCCCTTCGCTTCCATGCTTCCGATCTTGCCGCGGCGGCGATTCAAGTCGCCCATGATGTCGCCCTGGAATTCTTCTGGCGTAGCGTTCTCGACCTTCATGATCGGCTCGAGCAGGATCGGCTTCGCTTTCTTGAATGCATCCTTCACCGCGAAAATCGCCGCGAGCTTGAACGCCATTTCGTTGGAATCGACGTCGTGGTACGAGCCATCGACGATGTCGACGTTGGCATCGATAACCTGGTAGCCGCCGACAACACCGTTAAGCATCGCTTCTTCGATGCCCTTCTTGCAGGCCGGAATGTATTCCTTCGGAATGTTTCCACCGACGACCTTATTCTCGACGGTAATTCCTTTGCCGCGCTCGTTAGGCTGAACCTTAATGACGACGTGGCCGTACTGACCGCGCCCACCGGACTGCTTGATCAGCTTGCCTTCGCCGTCCGCCGGCGCGGTGATGGTTTCACGGTAAGCGATCTGCGGCTTGCCTGAGTTCGCGTCGACCTTGAACTCGCGGAGCATTCGATCGCGAATAATCTCTAGGTGGAGCTCACCCATTCCGGCGATGATCGTCTGGCCGGTATCTTCGTGCGTGAAGACCTTGAAGGTCGGGTCCTCTTCGGATAGTCGCTGCAGAGCAATGCCCATCTTCTCCTGGTCCTGCTTCGTCTTCGGCTCGATGGCCATCGAGATAACCGGATCAGGGAATGATGGCGGCTCGAGGAGAATCGGGAAATCTTCATCACAGAGCGTGTCGCCCGTGGTGATGTTCTTGATGCCGACGATCGCCGCGATGTCCCCTGAGTAGCAGGTCTCGATGTCTTCGCGTTTGTCCGCCTGAATTTGGATCAAGCGCGAGATGCGCTCGCGCTTGTTCGTGCGCGGGTTGTAAACGTTGTCGCCCTTCGATAGAGAGCCGGAATAGACGCGGAAGAAAACGAGCTTACCAACGAACGGATCGCTCCAGAGTTTGAACGCGAGCGAGCAGAATTTGCCGTTGTCATCCGTCGGCGCATCCATCTTCGTCTCGGTATTGTCGGGGTCCAAACCGACGGCTGGCGGAATATCCAATGGACCCGGCAGATAATCGATCACTGCATCGACGAGGTACTGGACGCCCTTGTTCTTGAACGCCGACCCGCCGACAACAGGCACAAATTTGTTAGCAATTGTCTGACGGCGAATGCCAGCTTTCAGCATCTGAGGCGTCACTTCCTTCTCTTCGAGGACCGCTTCTGCGATCTCGTCGTCGATGTTGGAAATCTGCTCTACGAGCGTCCCATAGGCCTTCTCGACGAGTTCCTTGTTCTCCTCAGGAATTTCCCGGACCTCGTAAGTCGATCCCATCGAGTCGTCATCTAGATAGAAGACGGCCTTACGGTTCACAACGTCGAGCTGGCCCTTCAGGTAATCTTCTTTCCCGAGGGGGATCAGCACCGGCCACGCATTCGCCGCGAGCTTCTTGTGCATCGAATCGATCGCCGCATCAAAGTCAGCGCCAACGCGATCCATCTTGTTGATGAATGCGATACGTGGGACCAAGTACTTGTTCGCCTGACGCCACACGGTTTCGGACTGCGGCTGAACACCAGCGACTGCGTCGAACACTGCGATCGCGCCGTCGAGTACGCGCAACGAACGCTCCACCTCCGCCGTGAAATCCACGTGGCCAGGCGTGTCGATGATGTTGACGCGCATCTTGATGCCGTCGTACATCTTGTAGACGCCCGGCTCGGGCTTCTGCATCCATGCACAGGTCGTCGCGGCCGATGTGATCGTGATGCCACGCTCGCGCTCCTGCTCCATCCAGTCGGTCACCGTGGTACCTTCGTGCACCTCGCCGATCTTATGGATCATGCCGGTGTAAAAAAGGATGCGCTCGGTCAGCGTCGTTTTGCCGGCATCAATGTGCGCAGCAATCCCGATGTTCCGCGTTCTTTCGAGCGGATACTTACGGTCCGGCGAATTCGGATTCGCGGTCGCCGGTTTATCTAGAGTCGCAGTAGCCATGACCAAAAATGTTTACCAACGAAAATGTGCAAAGGCGCGGTTCGCCTGCGCCATCTTGTGGGTGTCGTCCCGTTTCTTGATCGCGTTGCCCTGACCAGCGGCGGCGTCCTTGAGCTCAGCAGCCAGCGCGTCCGCCATCGGCAGTCCGCGGCGGTTATCCGCATAAGAAACGATCCAGCGCATCGCGAGCGAGACCTGACGTGCCGGCGTCACTTCCATCGGCACCTGGTAAGTCGCACCGCCGACGCGGCGGGACTTCACTTCGAGGCGCGGCCGAACGTTCTCGAGGGCCTTGTTAACTACTTCAAGCGGATCAACCGCATCGGAACCTTCGCGCGATTTATCGATCGCGGTATAAACGATCCGTTCAGCGAGGGACTTCTTCCCCCGCTTCATCACGGTGGAGATCAAACGCGCGACCGCCACGCTGCCGTAGCGCGAGTCGAGTTTCTCCTCTTTTTTGTAAACTTTCCGCCGACGAGACATGGGATCGTGTTTCCGTAGTTACTAAATAGCTAAATTATTTCTTTTTCTTCGCACCGGCCGCCGCTGCTTCAGCACCAGCTTTCGGACGTTTCGCGCCGTATTTCGAGCGGCTCCGGCGACGACCGTCGACCCCGAGGCTGTCGAGCGTGCCGCGCACGATGTGATAACGCACACCGGGCAAGTCTTTCACGCGACCACCGCGCACGAGCACGATCGAGTGCTCCTGCAGATTGTGCCCTTCGCCGGGTATGTAGGCTATGATTTCCTGGCCATTCGTCAACCGCACCTTCGCCACTTTACGCAGCGCAGAGTTCGGTTTCTTCGGCGTGCGCGTCATCACTTGCGTGCAGACGCCACGACGCTGCGGACAGTTCTTGAGAGCCGGTGATTTTGACTTCACCGAGATCTTCTTTCGTCCCTTGCGAATGAGCTGATTGATAGTTGGCATCTCGTTACAATAAAAACCGCCCGACCTCAGGCTTCGGGCGACAAAAAAGCCGCTCAGGCGGCGTCTCTCTACCTCACGCACCTGATGCGGGGAGCGCGCAATATAGGAACGAATGCTGGAGCCGCAAGAATATTTTCCGCGTGTTTGCTCCTCTGCACGCGATTGATCGCCCAAGCACTTGAAACGGGCTTAACGCCTCGGCAGGATGAACGTTGTGCGGGCGATCTCCGACTGCAACTCGTCAGCGGTATATGACCGTGAGAGACAATCCTTTTCCAGCAGATCGGGATTCGCACTAATGAACTCTTCCCACGTAGATGTGTCGCGACGCGCGCGACGTTCTGCGATCAATGCGAGATACGCCCCCGTCATCGTCTCGTGATAAGCCTCCGGCTTGCCGAACTTTGCGGTGAGGAGTTTCAGGGCGCCGGAAAATCGCGCAACCGCCTCGCCGAATGCGTGACGACTTAGCATGTGAAACGCAAGCCGCAGATGCTCGCGATGCGGAAACTGCGCGAGGTCGAGTGCCCCCTCTTCGAGCGCCGCGAGGTCGCGGGAAATTGCATCCTCTGTCTCCATCCTGCGAGCAGTCTCTCGTAACGCTCAGCGGTTTTTCAATTGCCATTTCCCGTCGGAGTTTCACAGTCCCAGCGCGATGGACCTGAGCGCGTACTTAGCCGACCGGCAGAAGAAAATTGATCGCGCGCTCGATCGGCTCCTGCCGAAGGAGAACGCGAAACCTGCGACGATCCACAGGGCGATGCGCTACAGCCTTTTCGCAGGCGGGAAACGCCTGCGACCCGTTCTGTGCGTCGCCGCTGCAGAAGCGTGCGGGGGCGAAATCGAAGCAGCGTTGCCCGCGGCCTGTGCCGCCGAATGCATCCACACTTACTCGCTGATCCACGACGACCTCCCGAGCATGGACAACGACGACTTCCGCCGTGGACGTCCGACTTGTCACAAAGCGTTCGGCGAAGGCATCGCTGTGCTTGCGGGTGACTCGCTGCTCACCATCGCGTTCGAGATCATCGCGCAAGCGGAGCCGACGCGGCGCTACGCTTTACGCGACATGTTGACGGAACTCGCGATCGGCGCCGGGAGCCGCAAACTGATCGCAGGTCAGGTAGCTGATCTTGAAGCAGAAGGGAAAACGATCACGCGGGCGGAGCTCCGTTACATCCACCAAAACAAAACGGCGGCGCTGCTTACCACCTGTCTCCGACTCGGCGCGATGAGCGCTAACGCCACCGCGCGGGAGCTCAGCGCGATCACTGATTTCGGCCAGTCGCTTGGACTCGCATTTCAGGTGATCGACGACATTCTTGATGTGACCCAAACGTCCGAGAAGCTCGGCAAAAGCGCCGGCAAGGATGTGGCGGCGAAAAAGGCAACGTATCCCGCTATAATCGGGCTGGAGAAATCGCGCCGGGAAGCGCAGCGCCTAACGAATCAAGCACATGCTGCGCTGCAGATGTTCGGCGAACGCGCGGAGACGTTGCGCGCGCTGGCTGATCATCTGCTGAACCGCGAATACTAGCAGCCGATGAGCGCGAGGTTCGGGTCGATTTCCTCCGCCACATCAGAAGCGAAGCCGCGCTCGAAGCGCAGCATCGCAGCGAACGCGATCATCGCGGCGTTGTCCGTTGAAAGCTGTGGCGGCGCGGCGCGAAATTGCAGGCCGCCGCGCTCACACGCGGCACGCATCGCATTGCATAGTGCCGCATTGCAGCTGACGCCGCCGCTTAGCGTCACGAGCGAGACACGCCCGGCTTGCGCGGCAGCGAGTGTCTTCCGCACGAGAACTTCGACGGCGGCAGCCTGGAATGATGCACAAAAATCATTCGTTAGCCGGTCGTCGCGAGCGACCAAGTGCCGTTCCAGCTCGTACCGCACTGAGGTTTTCAATCCGCTGAAGCTGAAATTGTGCTCGGGCGAATCCAGCATGCTACGTGGAAAATGGAAGCGCTTCGGATCGCCCTCTTTGGCCCGACGCTCGATCTCCGGGCCTCCCGGATATCCGAGCCCAAGTAGCTTCGCGACCTTGTCGAACGCTTCGCCGGCGGCATCGTCAACCGTGCGGCCCATTAAGCGATAGTCGCCGACGTCGCCTACTTGCACGAGCAGCGTATGACCACCGCTCACGATCAACGCGACGTTCGGCTCCACAGTCTGGCCGAAAAATGGCGAGAGCAGATGACCCTCGAGATGGTTGATCGCGAGGTAAGGTTTCCCCCACCCGATCGACAGGCCTTTCGCGATCGACGTGCCGATCATCAGCGAGCTCGCTAGACCCGGCCCGGTTGTCGCGGCGAAACAGTCGATATCGCCGAGCGATGTGCCCGCTGAATCGATCGCTGTCTCGAGCAGCAGCGGTGCGTGCACGAGATGATTTCGTGACGCGACTTCAGGAACGACTCCGCCGTAGGCCTGATGGAGCGTCACCTGCGACGCGACTTCGCTCGCGAGCAGTTCCCCTGCGCACATGATAGCGACAGCGGTTTCATCGCAGGATGTTTCCAGCGCGAGGAGTGTGCTCATCTTTGCTGCCTACTCTACACGGCGACCACGATTGCGCCGACGAGCTCGCCAGGGCGTTTATGTAACCCCGAGTTTGATGGACAAACGAAAACCCCACGAAGAGATCGGCCACGCCAATCTTCCGTGGGGCTATCGAATTGTCTGTGTCGCTCGGACTAGCGGAGGTTGTAAACTTCGACCAAGCCGACGCCGGTGCCGTTCTTGCCCCCGACGATAGCAGTGTAAAGCCCGGGCCCAAGCTCCGGAATGAAGAGCGCCGCTTCGTTGTCGTCGCGCGGCGCGAGGCCTGTCGCCTCGATCTCAGCCTGCTGAGTGTCTTTCCAATT
>JBHENE010000089.1:0-27229 GCA_046262215.1 Chthoniobacterales bacterium
ACACCGAAATCCAGTCGATGATCACCGCCATCGGCACCGGAATCGGCAAGCCGAAGGAGGATGGCCTCGCGAACAGCAAAGAGGAAGGCACCTTCGACATCAAGAAGCTCCGTTACGGGCGCATCATCATCATGACCGATGCCGACGTCGACGGATCACACATCCGCGTTTTGCTGCTGACCTTCTTCTACCGGCAGATGACGGAGTTGGTGCGTGCCGGGAAAATCTACATCGCGCAGCCGCCGCTCTATCAGATCAAGCGCAAGAAGCGTGAGGAGTACGTCGATGACGACGTGCAGTTGAATAAGATTTTGATTTCGTTAGGTGCGGAGGACGTGCGGCTGAAGAACCTGTCTGACGGCAAGGAACTCAGTGCCGCGCAGTTGAAAGACGTGCTCGATTCGCTCGAGCGACTCTCCAAACTAAGCGAGTCGGTGCGCCGCCACGGGGGCGACTTCGAGACCTTCCTCACGCAGCGCGATGAGAAGACGGGCAAGCTCCCGAGCTACTTGATCAAGGTGCGGGAAGGCAACGAAGAGTCGGTGCTCTACTTCCACGACGAGCGTGAAGTGCGCGCCTACCACGAGGCGAATCTCGACCTCAATCTTCTCGACGTCGATATGGGTCAGGAGCTTCTGCCGCTCACCGCGCCTGCTGCGGCGACAAAGCCAACGGGCGTTCGCCGCCGCGCGAAAAAAGTCGAGCTACACGAGGCGACGACAATCCAGAAACTAATCAGCGACCTCGCGCGACGCGGCCTGAAGGTGGACCACTACGCGGCGAGCGATAAACCGATCTTTGAATTAATCGAAGGCGAAGGCGAAAAAGCTGTCACTCACCCACTCTTCTCCATTCCCGAGATCCATCAGAAGATCGTCGAAATCGGCCGCCGCGGGGTGCAAATCAAACGCTTCAAGGGCTTGGGTGAAATGAACGCGAAAGAGCTCTTCAACACCACGATGGATCCCGACAAACGAAAGCTGCTGAAGGTCGACCTGACCGAAGATAACGCCGTCGAAGCCGACCAGATGTTCACGCGCCTGATGGGCGATGTCGTTGAGCCGCGCCGGCAGTACATCGAAGACAACGCGCTCAACGTCCGCAACCTCGACGTCTAGGCCGCCGCCCCGCCGACTGCTTCTCCGATGTACAATCCGAACGAAAAGATCGAGCCCATCAACGTGGCCGAAGAGGTGTCGAGGTCATTCCTCGACTACTCGATGTCGGTTATCATTTCGCGCGCCTTGCCCGACGCGCGCGACGGGCTGAAGCCTTCGCAGCGTCGCATCCTCTACGCGATGCACGATCTGTCGCTGTTTCCGAACAGGCAGCATCGTAAGTGCGCGAAGATCTGCGGTGACACGAGCGGTAACTACCACCCGCACGGCGAAGCGGTGATCTACCCTACTCTCGTGCACATGGCGCAATCGTGGGCCATGCGCGAGACGCTCGTCGACGGTCAGGGAAACTTCGGTTCCGTCGAAGGCGATCCGCCGGCTGCAATGCGGTACACCGAGGCGCGCATGACGCATCTCGGCGCCGCGCTGATGGTCGACATGGACAAGGACACGGTCGACTTCGTCCCGAACTACGACGAAACGCGGACTGAGCCACGCGTATTTCCGGCAGCGTTTCCGAACCTTTTAGTCAATGGCGGTACCGGCATCGCTGTCGGTATGGCCACGAACATTCCGCCACACAATCTCGGCGAAGTCATCGACGGCATCTGCGCGCAGATCGACGACCCGGATATCACGCTTGAAGGCTTGATGAAGTTCGTGAAAGGGCCCGACTTTCCGACCGGCTGTGCCCTGCTTGGCTTGGCCGGAGTGCGGCAATATCTCGAAACAGGCCGCGGCAGCATGAAGGTGCGCGGAAAAGCCGGCGTCGAAGAGTTGAAGGGCAATCGCGAGCAGATCGTGATCACGGAGATCCCTTACAACGTGAACCGCGCCACGCTCGTGGAACGAATCGCGTCGCTCGTGAATGAGAAGGTGCTCACTGATATCAGCGCGATCCGCGACGAGTCGGACGAGAACACCCGCGTTGTCATCGAGTTGAAACGCGACGGCAATCCGAAAGTCGTCATCAACAATCTCTACAAGCACACCGCGCTCGAAAGTTCATTCGCCGCTTCCATGCTGGCGATCGACCACGGCCGGCCAAAGCTGCTCAATCTCAAGGACGCAAACACCGCCTACATCGAGCATCGCCGCGAGGTGGTGCTGCGGCGCACGCGCTACGAATTGCGCAAAGCGGAAGAGCGCGCCGAAACGCTCGAAGGTTATCTCATCGCCCTTGCGAACCTGGACGAGTTCATCCGCATCATCCGCGGATCAGCGAATCGCGAAGAAGCGCGCGTCAAGCTCCTCGCGTTCGAGTTTACCCGGCGCCAGGTCGAGCAGATCGGCATCCTCATTCGGAACGAAGCGCGGCTCGTCGATGGTCGTTATGCATTCAGCGAGCATCAGGCGAATCAGATTTTGGACCTGCGCCTGTATCAGCTGACTGGTCTCGAGTCCGACAAAATCGGGACCGAATACAAGGCGCTGATCACGATCATCCAGGATCTCCGCGATATTCTTGCGCGGGAAGAGCGCGTCTTCGAGATCATCAAGAAAGAACTTCGTGATCTCCGCGCGAAGCATGCAGGGCCACGGCTCACCCAGCTCGTGCCCGATGAGGGTGAGATCAACATGGAGGATCTCATTGCGAACGAAGGGTGCATCATCAGCATCACGCACGGTGGTTTCATCAAGCGGACTGCGGTGAGCGCTTTTCGCGCGCAGCGTCGTGGTGGCAAGGGAGTCATGGGTATGACGACCCGCGAGGGCGCGACGCAGGAGGACGAAGGTGACTTCGTCGAGCATCTCTTCACCGCGACGACGCACGACTACCTGATGTTCTTCACGGAGTCGGGGCGGTGTTACGTCGAAAAGGTGTACGAAATTCCGGAGATGGGACGCGCCGCCAAGGGGCGTTCGATCGCAAACCTGCTCGAGCTACGCAGCGACGAGAAGATCGCCGCCACGATTCGCGTGCAGGCGAAGAAGTCCGGCACTGGAGCGAACGTCGTGGATGAGACTTGGGACGAAAATTTCCACATCGTCTTCGCGACTCGCACCGGCATTGTGAAGAAGTCGAACCTCTCTGATTACAGCAATGTGCGGAAGGGCGGCATCATCGCGATCCAGATCGAGGACGATGATTGCCTGATCGATGCGAAGCTAACGAACGGAGACAACGAAGTCGTGCTCATCACGAAACAAGGGATGAGCTTGCGCTTCCACGAGGAGCAGCTCCGTGATCAAGGGCGGAACACTGTCGGCGTCTGGGGAATCCGGCCTGATAAGGGCGATGTCGTAGTGGCAATCGCGCTCGTGAACGCCGATGCGATGTTGCTCGTCGCGGGCGAAAATGGGATCGGAAAACGGACGCCGTTCGATGACTACCGAAGCCAATCGCGTGGCGGAAAAGGTATCATCACGATGAAAACTGGCGACAAAACCGGGAATGTAGTCGGTGCGCTCACCGTGACCGATCACGACGAGCTCATGCTCATCACAAACAAAGGCCAGATGGTGCGCACACGCGTGAAGGAAATCCGCGCAGTGGGACGAAACACGATGGGTGTGAAGTTGATGGACCTCAAAGGTGCCGAAAAGCTGCAGGCGATTGCACCGGTGGTCAGCCAGGATGCGTCCGAAGTTGCCGAGGAAGAGAACGAAGCAGCGCCGCTAGAATAGGAAGGGACGCGTGACCCTCCCGTAAAAGCCGGAATCGGTGGCGCCTGGGCGTTCCGACTGCCTTACGCGATCGGCACTTCTCGGCCGGAACTGCTCGACGCATAGATCGCATCGAGCATCTGCATCAGTGCGACCGCCTGCTCGGCGTTGTTGATTGGCGAGGCGCGGCCCGCGATCGCCTCGACGAAATTCCGGAGCTGGAGTTCGAAACTGTCGCTGTCATCGGACAGCTCCACCGGCACCGTCGCAAGCGCGCCGTTTTGGTCTTCAAAGAACGCGAGCGGATTCAGGCGGATCGTCCCTTTCTTGCCGTAGACGGTCGAGTTGTTTAGCTCCCGGCCGAAATATTGGCCCATCGGAATGTCGTCCGGCAGATTCCCGGCCCACGACGTTTCCAGATGCACAGCCGCGCCGTTGTCGAATCGGATGAAGGCGAACGCTGCATCTTCCACATCAAAGACCGGGTCCCGCACGAGGTGCTCGAAATTCCGGTAGACCTGCGCGCTCACGGACACCGGCCGCGGCGTTCCCATTAAATACCAAGCGGAATCCAACGCATGCACGCCGATGTCAATCAGCGCGCCGCCACCCGACCGCTTCTTCTCCGTGAACCACCCACCGACGCCCTGTGGAATTCCGCGCGAGCGAACCCACGTTGCTTGCGCGTGGTAGATGTCGCCCAAGCGCCCGGCAGCGATCAGCTGCTTCGCAGCGCGCATGCCGGGCGTAAAGCGAAATTGCCGCCCGAAGTAATAGATGAGTCCGCGTTTCGTCGCCTCCTGCTGCAGGACCTTCATCTCTGTCGAGTCTAGCGTCGGCGGCTTCTCACAGAAGACATGCTTGCCCGCCTCCAGCGCGGCGAGCGACGCCGGGAAATGGAGAAAGTTCGGCAGGCAGATCATCACCGCGTCGACCGCCGGATCGGACAGTAGATCGTGATAATCGCTGAACGTTTTCCGCGGACTGAACGTTCTCGTAAACTCGTCGCGCCGCGTTTCGTCGAGATCAGCGCAAGCGTACAGAACCGCCTCCGGCACAGCTTTCATGACCCGCGCATGCTGCTGGCCCGGCCAACCCGTCCCGATGATGGCGAGGTTGATCTGCTTCGCTCGCGCCGGTGCTGTCACTCGCCGACTGTGCTGCGGAGTTTCTTCAAGGTCGAGCGCTTGCGTTTTGTCTCGCGGATCTTTCGTTTCAAAGCGCGTGGCCGCGGCGAGTTCTGCCGCCGCACCTTTTCGCGCCGCGAGCGATGGGCAGCACGCTGCTCCCGTTCCGCACGCTCGATCTGCGCGAGCAAGCGCTCGCGCGCGAGCTTCCGATTTGTCGCCTGCGACCGCGAATCCTGCACCGTCACGGTAGCGCCTGTGGGAACATGCCGCAGGGTTACCGCGGTTGAGACTTTGTTGACGTTCTGACCGCCGGGGCCGCCCGATCGCGCGAATGTCTCTTCCAAGTCTTCCTCGCGAATGCCCGCTGCGCGCATCGCCGCATCCATCTCTTGAGCCATGGCGCACTCGCCGCGGCTACACCGGCGCGATGTTTTCCCTGCCGTGCCGCAGCACCCGCGCCATCCAAATTAGCTCATCGAGAAACTTGCCGACGCGTCCGACGAACTTCTCGTCCAACAGTTTGCCGTCCTCACCAAAGACAGAGCCGACGCTGCTAAAATTCACGTCCGTGAAGGTCGCGACGAGGCCGAGTTCCCGTAGCACCGGCAGGAGATTCTCGATCACGCGCGTGCCACCAAAAGGTCCCGCGGAGACACCACACAATCCAACCGCCTTGTGGATATACTCCTTCAGGTTTGTATCGAGCGCATGCTTCAGTAAACCCGGATAGCCGTGGTTGTATTCCGGCGCCACGATGATGATCGCGTCTGCTCGCTGCATCTTCTCGGCGAACGCCGGGATCTTGATCTGCTCGCCCGCATCATCAAGCTGCAGCGGCAACGACCGAACATCGATTAACTCAGTCTCTACACCGGCACGCTTGCCAGTTTCGCGCAACACAAAGGCGGCCGCGTGCTCACTGCGCCTGCCCTGCCTCGGAGTGCCCAAAATTAACGGGATAAACAACGCCGGAGCATTCACCCAAAGTTCCTCGGCGAGAGCGGCGCGCCCGTCAAACAGAGCACTCGACTCGCATGCTCGAGAAGGCGAAGAAGCGCGACCGTCTCAGTGACAGCCTACCGATGGCGGGACTCGAACCCGCACTCCGGGTTACCGGAAACGGATTTTAAGTCCGTTGCGTCTGCCATTTCGCCACATCGGCGGCACTGCGCACCGATTCTAGCGCGTCGGCAGCAGAGACCAAGTATTTTGGAGGTCCGCCGCGTATGACGCGACACATCGACGTATCATGATGCGTAGATTTGTCCCTTGCTCGGGCGACCTGTCCGGTGTTAATTCTGCGCTACGATGTCGGCTGAGATCCTGCACCCGTTCGAGGAGCTACTGCGGCAGCGCATCGTCGTTCTCGACGGCGCGATGGGCACGATGGTGCAGCGCTACCATCTGAGCGAAGCCGACTTTCGCGGCGATCGCTACCGCGAGTGGAAGGGGAAGGATCTCAAGGGGAGCAACGAAGTCCTGCTCCTGACGAAGCCCGAGGTCATCGAGGAGATTCATAGGCAGTATCTCGAAGCCGGCGCAGACCTCATCGAGACGAACACGTTCAGCGCAACCACAGTCGGATTGCACGACTTCCTGTTTAACGAAGAGGCCGCCAACGGGCGAAAAGATCCGGAATTCTTCCAGCGCGTCGTCGACGACACGGAGCTGCGCAGCCTCGCGCACGAGATGAACGTCGTCGCGGCGCAGCTTGCTCGACAGGCGGCGGACCAAGTCGGCAACGCCACGAAGCAGCGCCGTTTCGTTGCTGGCTCACTCGGTCCGATGCCGGTGACGGCGTCACTCTCGCCGGACGTGAATGATCCGAGCTTCCGCGCGGTGACCTTCGATCAGATTCGGCAGTCGTAACTCGATCAGGTGCTTGGCTTAATGGCAGGCGGAGTCGATCTGCTGCTCGTCGAGACTGTGTTCGACACGCTCAACGCAAAAGCCGCGCTCTTTGCGATTGCAGAGGCGTTCGCGCAGACGAAGCGCACGCTGCCGCTAATGGTTTCCGGCACGGTGACGGACCTTTCCGGGCGCATGCTGAGCGGGCAAACCGTTGAGGCGTTTCTCACGTCAGTCACGCACGCGAATCCGCTCGTGATTGGGCTAAACTGCGCGCTCGGCCCGACGGAGATGCGGCCGTACATCGAGGAACTTGCGCACATCGCTCCCTGCTACACGAGCTCCTATCCGAACGCCGGTTTGCCTGACCCGCTGTCGGCAACAGGGTTCCCTGAGACGCCGGAATCGCTCGCGCCGCAGCTACGCGAATGGGCCGTGAATAGTTGGCTAAACGTCGTCGGCGGATGCTGCGGCACGACGCCAGATCACATTCGCAGAATTGCAGAGGTCGTGCGTGATTGCGCGCCGCGCGCTCTTCCCGATCGACAGCTGCAAAACAGTGCGCCCATCGCGGAGGCGCCCCTGCGTTTGTCCGGGCTCGAGCCGCTGAATATCACTCCAGATATGGGATTCGTCGTCGTTGGCGAACGGACGAATATCACCGGCTCGCCGCGCTTTTCGAAGCTGATCCTGAGCGGCGATTTCGATGCGGCCGTCGCGGTCGCGCGCCAGCAAGTGAAAGGCGGCGCCAACATCCTCGACGTCAACATGGACGAGGGAATGATCGACTCGGAAGCGACGATGACGCGTTTCCTGAACCTGATCGGCAGCGAGCCCGAGATCGCGCGGATTCCGGTGATGATCGACAGCTCGAAGTGGACGGTCATCGAGGCGGGGCTCCGCTGTGTGCAGGGTAAGGGCGTCGTTAACTCGATTAGTTTGAAGAACGGCGAGGCCGAGTTTCTAAAACAAGCGGAACTCGTTAGGCACTACGGTGCCGCGGTCGTTGTGATGGCCTTCGACGAGCAAGGGCAGGCTGACAACCTCCAGCGCCGCATCGAAGTCTGCGCCCGTTCCTACAAGCTCCTCACTGACTCCGCGGGCATCGCCCCTAGCGACATCATTTTTGACCCGAACGTGCTGACGGTTGCGACCGGTTTGGACGAACATCGCAACTACGCGGTCGACTTCATCGAGGCGGTTCGGTGGATCAAAGCGAACCTACCAGGCGCGCGAACCAGCGGCG
This sequence comes from Chthoniobacterales bacterium, assembly GCA_046262215.1. Lineage (GTDB taxonomy): Bacteria > Verrucomicrobiota > Verrucomicrobiia > Chthoniobacterales > UBA10450 > JACCTI01. The sequence goes on from JBHENE010000089.1 coordinate 7,950, forward strand.
GGATCAGCAACGTTTCGTTCTCTTTCCGTGGCAACAATCCTGTCCGCGAAGCAATGCACGCGGCGTTTCTCTACCACGCGATTCGCGCCGGGCTCGACATGGCGATCGTGAACGCGGGACAGCTCGCCGTTTATGAGGAAATCGAGCCGGAGCTGCGCACGCGCGTGGAAGACGTGCTGCTCAACCGACGCGAAGACGCAACGGAACGGCTGGTTGATTTTGCTGAAAGCGTCAAGGCGAAGGACAAGGCTCCAGTCGAGAAAGAGGCCTGGCGCAGCGGCACCGTCGAGGAACGACTCTCACACGCTCTCGTGAAAGGCATCGTTGATTTCATCGATGCTGATACGGAGGAAGCGCGGCAGAAAGCGGAGCGTCCGCTCCGTGTGATCGAAGGGCCGCTGATGGCTGGGATGAGCGTCGTCGGCGATCTTTTCGGCGCGGGGAAGATGTTCCTGCCGCAGGTGGTGAAAAGCGCGCGCGTAATGAAGAAAGCGGTCGCTTATCTGATGCCGTTTATGGAGGCGGAGAAGTCTGGCGGCGCGAAACCGCAGGGCCGCATCGTCAGGGCGACGATGAAAGGCGACGTGCACGAGATCGGCAAAAAGATCGTTGGTGTCGTGCTGCAGTGTAACAACTACGAAGTTATCGATCTCGGCGTGATGGTGCCGGCGCCGAAGATCTTGCAAACCGCGCGCGACCTAGGCGCCGACGTGATCGGGTTAAGCGGACTGATCACACCATCGCTCGACGAAATGGTGCATGTCGCGCAGGAGATGAAGCGCGAAGGTTTTTCGGTGCCGCTACTGATCGGCGGAGCAACGACGAGCAGGGCGCACACCGCAGTAAAAATTGCGCCGCATTATGACGGGAGCATCGTGCACGTTCTCGATGCCTCTCGTGCCGTCGGCGTAGTCAACAGCCTGCTGAACGCGGAGCTGCGCGGTCCCTTCGATGTGCAGACCCGCGCTGATTATGTCGGGTTGCGCGAAACCCATGCGGCTAAGTCGCAGGATCGCAAAGTAGTCACAATCGAGCAGGCGCGAGCGAATCGGACGACCTTCGACTGGAGCAACTATGAGCCGGCTCGGCCGGAGTTTGTTGGATTGCGCGTGGTTGGGATGGGGTTGGGTAGCGCAGGCTGCCAGCCTACCGTTGCCGGCAGCTTGCCGGCAACATCGGACGGTGCGACCAGCATCCTCGACGTAGCGAAACCGAAAAGTTCGTCTCGGCAGGCTGCCGAGGCCAGAAGGCTGGCAGCCTGCGCTACCCAGACAGTCTCGCTGGCGACGCTCGTGCCGTTCATCGATTGGTCGCCGTTCTTCCACACATGGGAATTGCGCGGCCGTTATCCGGCGATTCTCGACGATCCGGTTGTCGGCACACAAGCGCGCGAACTTTTAGCCGACGCGCACCAACTGCTGGATCGTATTGTCAGCGAGAAGCTACTGACGGCACGCGGCGTCTATGCCTTCTGGCCGGCGAATTCGGTCGGCGATGATGTTGAGCTTTACACGGACGAGTCGCGAGAAACACCGCTGGCGAAGTTTCATTTCCTGCGTCAACAAATGCTGAAACCAGCTGGACAGACGAATCGTTGTCTCGCTGATTTCGTGGCGCCGAAAGGAAGCGGACGCGCGGATTACATCGGTGGGTTCGCGGTTACCGCAGGAATCGGCGCAGATGAACTCGCGAAGAGCTATTCCGACGCGCATGATGACTACAATGCGATCTTGACGAAAGCACTCGCCGATCGGTTAGCCGAAGCGTTCGCCGAATATCTACACCAGCAGGCGCGAATCGCATGGGGTTACGGTGCCGAAGAAAAGCTGTCGCACGAAGAGCTGATTCGCGAGCGTTACCGGGGAATCCGACCGGCCGCTGGGTATCCCGCTTCCCCCGATCACACAGAAAAGCGCACGCTCTTCGACCTGCTCGAACCGGAACAGCGTGCGTCGGTTACTTTAACCGAATCGTTTGCGATGCATCCGGGCGCGAGCGTTAGCGGGTTGTACTTCGCTCATCCCGACGCGCGCTACTTCGCCGTCGGCAAGATCGAGCGCGATCAGGTTCGCGACTACGCGATCCGCAAAGGCGAATCGATCGAGTCTATCGAGCGATGGCTGGCGCCAAATCTCGCGTACTAGTGCGCCTGGTTTTCGGGCTGATCGCGAAGCGACGGGTCCCTGATCTGCGCGCCGAATAGAAGCATCGCGCCCGCTTCGTCTTCGCTGACGGCGGCGACTGCTTCCTTCTCGGGCTTCGGCCAATGCACGCTCCACGCAAGCCCGCATTTCTCGAGGCCCCAGATGACGTAGCGCGTGAAATCGAACTCCCACCAGCGGCGTCCGTGAGCAGCGCAGCGCGGCTGCGCATGGTGATTGTTATGGTACCCCTCGCCGAACGCGCCAAGGCCGACCCAGAAATTATTTTTGCTGTGATCGGTCGTTTCAAAGGAGCGATAACCCACGCTCTCCATGTGACAGATCGAGTTCACCGCCCAGGTGAAATTGTAAACGACGAGCATCGGAACGTAGAGGCACCAGAGCAGGCCGACACCGCCTAACGTGAAGTATAGCGTCGCCGCGACGATCAGGTGCGGGATCACGTAAAAGTACGGCTTCTCCCAAAGGCGGCAGTACCAGATCTTCCGCACATCGGCTGCGTAGCGCAGTGAGCGATCGCGGAACCCGGGGGGCTTCCGGACAAGCCACATCATGTGCGCGTACGGGAACCCGTGGATCGGGCTGTGAATATCCTCGTCCGTATCCGACTTGAGATGGTGATAACGGTGGTCTCCGACCCATGTCACTGGGTCGCCCGACAACGCGACAGCCGATCCCGTCGCGAAGAAAAACTTCAACCAGCCCGGCATTTCAAAGCCGCGATGCGTCAGATAACGGTGCAAATAGAGCGTTGTACTCACGCCCGCCCAGAAATACATGAAGATCATGAGCGGCAGGTAACTCCAGTCAAACCGCGTGCAGAGTGCGGCGACGCCGAGGACCTGAAGGCCGATGAGGACGAGGAAGAGGAACAGATTGAGCTTGTCGTTTTTGAACATGTGAAAGCAGGGAGGATCGAGCGCTGAATTGCGTGCCGACCGCAGGGAAAACTGAGCCGGACAAGGTGGATACGAACGAGGGGTGTTGCAAGGCCTTATTTCCCGTAGAATGTGCGAGACGGCGGCGCAATTGCTCGCACTAATGAGATTCCGCATGCGGAGCTTGCGCGCGCGTGTTAAAGACTCAGCCGCGTCCGGGGTGTAGCTTAGCTTGGTAGAGCGCCTGGTTTGGGACCAGGAGGTCGCAGGTTCGAATCCTGTCACCCCGATTTTTCGCCGCGCTGAATGACGCTCGCGTGCGTTTAAGACTGAATGGATCACGTTTCACCGCTGCGCATCCGCCTGTTGCCTGCTTTCGCGGCCCTTTGTCTTTCTGCGGCTGTCGCAGCCGGTCAGGATGTGGCGCTTCCACAGTCCTCTCCTGCCGAGCCAAGCGAGCCCGTATCACCCACCCCAGCTGCGCCGGGCGCGCCGACTCCCGTTCCGCCGCCGCAGATCATTCCTCCTGACGTTCTCCCGATGCCGGATGCATCCGCACTGCTGCCCGGCACCACGCCTGCCGGCATCCCGACGATCCAGCAGCTCGACGAGGAGTTGAAGCCGAAACAACTCAGTCCGGCAGCGGAAGACTACCGGCGAAGAATCGAATTCCGAAAGCTGCGGAACCAAGTCCAAAACAATCCGGCAGTAAAGGCGGCTCTAGCAGCAAGCGATCGCGCGCGAACTGATCTCGAGAAGCGCGCTCTGCTTGGGCGCTATATCAACGTTTTCTTCGACCGGATGATCGCAGTGGGCCCGCCGGACCTTAAAGGCTACCTGAATGACCGGCGACGCGAGCAACTGGGCGCTTTGCCGCAGCCACGCGTTCGGCCAGGGTCAGTGCCCGCGCCGAGTCCGAAACCGAAGGTTGTGGTCGCAAAAACAACCCCCGCCGTCATGGCTTCCCCGGCTCTGCCAGTTTCATCACCGACGCCTTCTCCATCGCCGGCTCGACTGCCCTGAGACCTCCCAGGCGGATCCACCGGAGACTTGCCGAAGCGCCGCAGCGACATTACGATTCCGCCGCTGTTTTTTCTGACGGCGCATTCGTCTAGTGGTTAGGACACAGCCCTCTCAAGGCTGGTGCACGGGTTCGATCCCCGTATGCGCTGCCAGCTGACTCGCCACTTCGCATATTTGGCGAAGTCGCTCTTGTCTCTCTTTGCGCGTCTGAATAGCTTCGCAATTCGCGATGCTTTCTCTTCAACGTATTCCCCGCGTCGTTGTTCCAATCGCGGTGGCGCTTCTTTTTGGCGGGGCCGCATTTGCACAGGTCAGCACGACGCCCAAGCAGGGGCTGCGGGAAAATGATCCGCGCGTTCACGCTCTCACGAATGCGCGCGTTGTCGCCGCCCCAGGGAAGGTGATCGATAAGGGAACGGTGCTGATCCGCGATGGGCTGATCGTAGACGCCGGTCCGAGCGTGCAAATTCCAGCCGGAGCGCGCGTGTGGGATTTGTCAGGCAAGACGATCTACGCTGGCTTCATCGATTCCTACAGCCGCATCGGGTTGCCTGAAACTCTGCAGCCTGAACCGATGCGGCGCCCGGAACCTGACGCGGATAACCCAGACGCGAAACCAAAAGAGATTGCGCGGGAGCAGGTCAAGGGCACACACAATTGGAACCCGCGTGTCACGCCTGAGCGCAACGCGGCCGAGTTCATCCGGATGGATAAGAATGCCGCGCAGAAGATGCGCGACCTCGGTTTCGCGAGTGCGCTGGTAGTTCCCGCTCGCGGAATCTTTCGCGGCTCCAGCGCGCTGGTCGATTTAGCGGACGCAGACGCGAACGCGAGCGTCGTCCTGCCAAATGTGGCGCAACACATTGCGTTTGAGATCGACCGGCGCCGCGATGGTGGTGGCTACCCCTCGTCCTTGATGGGCTGCATCGCGCTCATTCGGCAGACGTTGCTCGACGCGAGTTGGTACCAGGCAGCGCAGGACGCGTATCGCAAAAATCCAGGTAGCAGCGAACGACCAGAATCAAACGCGAGCCTGCAGGCGCTCGTCGACTCTGCGCAGGCTAAACAGCCGGCGGTCTTCGAAGCTGAAGATGAACTCGATCTGCTGCGTGTGTTGCGCATCGCGCAGGAGTTCAAGTTGAAACCAATCATCCTTGGCACCGGATATGACTATCGCGTGCGCAAGGCGCTTGGTAAGACGCCACTGATTCTACCGCTCGATTTTCCGAAAACCCCCGAGATCGAGAAGCCGGCGCAAGCGCTCGATGTGCAACTTGACGAACTGCAGCACTGGGACCGCGCGCCCAGCAATCCGGCGCTCCTCGCCGCGGCGGGAAACCCGATCGCCTTCACGACCGCGAAGCTCGAGAAGCCGGACAAGGAATTCTGGTCGCGCATCCGGCTGGTCGTCCGCCGTGGCCTCAGCCCGGACGCAGCGCTGGCTGCGATCACGACCACGCCAGCCGAGATGTTCGGCGCGTCGGATCGGTTGGGCACAATCGCGCCGGGACGGATCGCAAACCTTGTTGTTTCCAGCGGGGATCTCTTCGCTGCCGACGACGCGCGGGTCCTTACGACTTGGGTGGACGGCAAATGGTATGACACCGACCGCGCCGATGATCGCGACCCGCGCGGCACATGGGATCTCGTCGCCGACGGCACGACGCTGCCGCTCGTGATCGAAGGAGAACTCGACAAGCTCGACACCAAACTCGCCGGCGAGAAGGTTTCGTTCTCCATCCGAGAGGGCGCGGTGCTGCTCGTCGGTCCCGCCAAGTTGTTCGACAAAGGTGAGGGCTCCGTTCGCCTGACAGGACACGTCACAAACGACAGCATCAGCGGAATTGGCGACGGGCCTAACGAGTCCCGACTCGGGTGGACCGCCAAACGCACGGCGCCTTACACCGCGAAGAAGGAAGAGAAGCCGTCGCCGCTCGATAAGCCGCTGGAGTTTCCCGAAACGTTTCCCGCTGGCGTATACGGCCGCAGCTCGCCTCCCGATCAGCCGCCTGCGGTTCTGATTCAAAACGCCACTGTCTGGACCGCCGCTGCACAAGGCACCTTGCAGAATGCTGATCTTCTGGTGGCCGGGGGCAAAATCACAGCAGTCGGCCCGGGGTTAAAAGCACCGGCTGGCGCGACGGTGTTCGACGCGAAGGGTCTGCACGTGACACCAGGAATTATCGACTGCCATTCGCATACGGCGATCAGCCGCGGCGTGAATGAAGGGACGCACGCGGTCACATGCGAATGTCGGATCGGCGACGTGGTCGATCCGACCGACATCGCTCTCTACCGGGAGCTCGCCGGCGGCGTCACCACCGCGAACCTGCTTCACGGCTCCGCGAACCCGATCGGCGGCCAAAATCAGGTGGTGAAGTTCCGCTGGGGCGCGCTGCCCGAGGAGATGAAGTTCGAAGGTGCTATGCCGGGTGTAAAATTTGCGCTCGGCGAAAACGTGAAGCAATCGAACTGGGGAGAACGCAACACGACTCGTTACCCGCAGACGCGGATGGGCGTCGAGGAGATCTATCGCGACCGGTTTCGTGCGGCGCTGGACTACGATGCTGCGGCGAAGCGGAAAGATCCCCTCCCCTTTCGCCGCGACCTCCAGCTCGAAGCGTTATCCGAAATCGTCAACAACAAGCGGCTGATCCATTGCCACTCGTACCGTCAGGACGAGGTCCTCGCGTTCCTCCGGGTGACGAACGAGTTCAAGATCCAGGTCGGCACACTCCAGCACATCCTCGAGGGCTATAAAGTCGCGGATGAAATTGCGGCGGCGCATGTCGGCGGTTCCACCTTCGCGGATTGGTGGGGCTACAAGGTCGAGGCTTTCGATGCGATTCCGTACAACGCGCCGATGATGGCGAGCCGCGGCGTTTTGACCACGATCAATTCCGACAGCCCGGATCTCGCGCGCCGCCTCAATACCGAAGCCGCCAAGTCGATGAAATATGGCGCGATGGTGCCGGAGGAAGCGATCAAGCTTGCGACAATCAACGCCGCGAAGCAGCTCCGGATCGACAACAAGGTTGGGTCGCTTGAGGTGGGCAAGGACGCGGACTTCGTCGTCTGGAGCGGCGATCCTTTGTCGAACTATACGCATGCCAACCAGACCTGGATTGATGGGCGGAAATATTTCGATCGCGCCGAAGACGGCGAAGCACGCAAAGGCTTCGCCGCGCAGCGCGAGGCGCTGATCCAAAAGGCGCTAACGGAGCGGATGAAAGACATCGGCAAACCGAAAGAGGGCGGCGACAAGAAGGATGGCGACAAAGAATCGAAGCCTTCCACGCATGAAGATGCTGAGCGCGAGCATGAGCTCGTCGGAGCATACGGCGACGGGGGCGATCGTTACACATGTCACGGCGAATGATTAGACATTCGTTAGCCATTCTCGTCGGGGCGCTGCTTGCGAACACCCTGTTCGCCTCAGCGGAGATTCCTGGGCCGCCGCAAACGCACGTGATCGTATTACGCGGCGCGACTATCCATCCCGTTAGCGGCCCTGACATCGCGAACGGCACGATCGTTTTCGACCACGGGAAGATCACGGCGGTCGGCGCGGATGCGACACCGCCGTCCGGAGCCGAAGTGATCGACATTAGCGGCAAGCACGTTTACCCGGGATTGATCAGCGCGAACACCGCGCTTGGGCTGATCGAGGTAGGCGCAGTCCGTTCAACTGTTGACGTCGAAGAAACAGGCAAGATCAACCCGAACGCACGCGCCGCGACCAGCCTTAACCCCGACAGTGAGCTGATCCCAGTAACGCGCAGCAATGGAATTCTGACGGTGCTTTCCACGCCTGAAGGCGGCTTAATTTCTGGACAGTCCGCGGTCGTGCGGATGGATGGCTGGACGCCTGACGAGATGACGATTCTCTCGCCCGCCGCGCTCCATGTGCGCTGGCCCGAGATGAAGATCAACCGCGATCCGCATTCTTCGAAAACGCCGGAGGATCAGCAGAAGGAAATCGACAAAGCGGTTAAAGCGATCGGCGATTCGTTTGCCATTGCGCGCTCTTATTGGCAGGCGAAAAAGAGTCCCGCGCCTAATTTCCGGATCGACGAACGCTGGGAAGCAATGCTGCCAGTTTTCGATGGTAAGCTTGCGGTCTTCGTGCACGCCAGCAGCGCGGCGCAAATCGATGCAGCGCTCAATTTCGCGAAAGAAGCGCAGCTCAAGATCACACTGGTCGGTGGCCACGATGCCTGGCGGATGACGCAGCAACTGAAAGAGACGGACACTGCTGTCATCCTCAGCTACCCGACGGCACTGCCGCCGCGGCGCGATGATCCTTACGATAGCCAGTTCAGTAATGCCGCGCAGTTGCAGCAAGCAGGGGTGCGTTTCTGTATCGCGCGAGCGGGGCGCGAGTCAGAGGCGGCGCACGAACGCAACATGCCTTACGAGGCATCGATGTCGTCGTCCTTTGGTTTACCGAAAGAGGAAGCGCTAAAGGCGGTCACCCTTTACCCGGCGCAACTGTTAGGCGTGGCCGACCAGCTCGGCTCCTTGGAGGTTGGCAAAGCCGCCACCTTGATCGTCACAAACGGGGATCCGCTCGATTTCCCGACCAACGTGGAGAGCGCCTTCATCGACGGCCGACAGATCGACCTGAGCAATCGGCAGACGCATCTCCGCGACAAGTATCTCGAGAAGTATCGCCGAAAATAACACCGGCAGCATGGCTCAACGCGGCACGCGTTAAGCTAACACTGAGGAGCATGGCAAGGTTCATCCGCCGGTGGCTGTTCGAAGTCCTGGGACTTGGACAACCGGTGATCATCAGCACCCGACGGCATCACCGCGACTAACGAGACATCGCTTAACAAGGCGCTTTCTCTGTAAGCGTGATGACTGCGCATGAGTTCAGCGCGCGCCGCTGATTCTGCGGACGGCTGCACCTGGACGTTTTGTCGATAAGATCGAATCTCTGCTGTGGATCCCGCCCGTCCGCTATTCCTTTTCGCACCCGGCGCTGGTGCGTCATCTTCCCATCCATGGATGCGACGCTGGGCGGAGTTACTGGCGCCGCTCGGCACCGTCACCACGCTCGACTACGACTACGTCAAAGCCGGGCGCCGAGGTCCTGATCCCCTTCGCCAGCTCATCGCCGCTCATGCGTCGGCTCTCGCGCAGGCGCGCACCGATCTGAACGTGCCGGTTATTCTGATTGGCAAGAGCATGGGCTCGCGGATCGGCTGCTACGTGTCGATTCACGAGAAAATCGATGCGCTCGTTTGTCTCGGATATCCGCTTTGCGGTGGCGGGGATCGGTCGAAGCTGCGTGACAAAGTTCTACGCGAGATCTCCGCTCCCATTCTATTCGTCCAAGGCACCCGTGATCCCTTAAGCCCGCTCGATCTTCTCAACAAGATCCGCGGCGAGATGCGCGCGGCCAGTGAACTGTACGTGGTCGAAGGGGGCGATCACTCACTCCATGTCTCGAAGAGGCGGTTGAACGAGACAGGCGAAACGCAACCGCAGGTGGAGAGCCGCGTTATAGAGGTGATTCGTGATTTTGTCGCGCGCGAAGTCGCGCTGCGCGGACCAAAGAGAACAACCCCGCCTAACGAGTGTTCAGCCTAAGTTCCGCAGAAAGTCTGCAGGACTCGTTCGCTATGCTCCGGCGGCAGCGTATAGCGCGCAAACTCCGGCTGATCGTCGAACGGCTTAGACAACACCGTCACGAGTTCCTCGAACGGCGCGAAGTCATCCCGATCGACCGCAGCCCGGATGACGGCTTCGATCCGGTGATTGCGCGGGATATAAGCTGGATTTTCCGCCAGCATCAGGCTGGCGGCCGTGCCAGCTTCCGCGCCCTCTTCGGCCAGCCGTTTTCGCCAGCGCGTCAGCCAGAGGTCGAGGGCAGCAGAATCGGTAAAAAGTTCTCGCAGGTCGCTCGTGACACGATCATCTGAAACGACATCGCTCAGCCGGCGGAAGGTGAGCGTGTAATCCACCCCGCCAGCCGCCATCAAATCGAGCAACTCCTGCCGAAGGGCCCCATCGCCTTCCGCTTCTGTGCGAAGACCGAGCTTTCGATTCATTCCGGTCGCGTAGGCATTCTCAAAAATCTCCGAATAAACACTGAGCGCCTCCTTCGCTTCACCGATCGCAGCATCATCGTCGTCGGACAGCAGCGGAAGGAGACACTCAGCGAGCCGCGTCAGGTTCCAGAGGCCGATGCCGGGCTGATTCTGGTAGGCGTAGCGGCCCTGTCGATCGATCGCACTCCAGACCGCTTCCGGGTTGTAAACGTCGAGAAAGGCGCAGGGACCATAATCGATCGTCTCGCCCGAAACGGACATGTTATCGGTATTCATGACACCGTGGATGAAGCCGATGAGCAGCCACCGGGCGATCAGCGTCGCCTGTGCTTCGATCACCGCGTCGAGAAAAGCGCGCACTGGTTTCTCCGCGTCCGCCGCTTCGGGATAGTGGCGCGCGATCGCGTAATCGGTCAGAACACGAAGGCCGTCGACATCGGAGCGAGCGGCGAAAAATTGGAATGTGCCCACCCGGATGTGGCTTGACGCAACGCGCGTGAACACCGCTCCCGGCACGATCTCCTCGCGGTAAACTTTGTCGCCCGTGAGGACTGCCGCGAGAGCGCGGGTCGTCGGCAGCCCCAGTGCAGCCATTGCCTCACTCACGATGTATTCGCGCAAAACAGGACCAAGCGCCGCTCGCCCATCCCCCCGGCGCGAGAACGGCGTCGGACCAGCCCCTTTCAGTTGGATGTCGCGGTGACGACCTTTCGCGTCGATGACCTCGCCTAATAGAATAGCGCGTCCGTCCCCGAGCTGCGGCACGAAGCCGCCAAACTGATGTCCCGCGTACGCCATCGCAATCGGCTCCGCCCCGTCCGGGATGCGATTGCCCGCTAACAGCTCAGCTCCTTCGCTGCTCGCAAGCCACTCAGGATTCACCCCCAGCGTGGCCGCCAGCGATGTGTTCACCCGGATCACGCACGGTGCGCTGACTGGTGTCGGCGTGGTCCTCGTGAAGAACCTGTCCGGCAGCCGCGCGTAGCTGTTATCGAAAGGAAATCCTGCCGTCACTGGTGAGCGCGAGCTCCCGGGCCCGAGGAATTGCCGTCCAGGCCGCCGAGCCAGACTTCGTGAAGCCCGTCCCCTTGTGTCAACGCTTGCTGTTTGATTGCATCGTAACCGGCGAGGACGGCATGCTCGCGCTGGTCTGCGGCGCGCTCTTCAGCAGTGGTGGCGGCAAATGGATCGTCATCAAGCTCCTCGAGGTAACTGCGGAGTGGCCCGACTTCGGAATAGCCCCGCCGGGCGAGCACAACCGCCCCGTGTTCCAGCGCCAGCGGTTCTGACTCGGCCCGCACCCACAACGTCGCGATCCCTGCGTCACCGCTCGCTACGGTCGGCTGTCCAACACCGGCGCGGACATCTGCCATGATGCGATAGAGATTCACGATGAGGAGCTGGGTGGCACGGCCGGGCGTCGCCGCGTGCACAGAGCTAACATGATATCGATCGTCGCGCTCCTTCGCGCTGTGCGGAAGGACAACTCTGGACCTGCCGAGCCTTTCAGTGTGCCGTGCTTTTAAGCGAGTTTGCTCCATTTCCTTCGTCGAAGTAGAGCGCAGATCCCACCCGTGAGGTGCGGAGATATTGGTGCCAACGACGCTCCCCGAACTCACGCGACGCCTCGATCGTCTGTTCCTCCACCGCCGGCGCCTCTGTTTCAGGGGACGTCATCGCTTCGGAGAGCACGCGGCCATCGATCGCCTGCGGCGACGCCACCGCGAGAAGGCGCATGATGGTTGCTGCTACATCGACGTTCGCCGACGGCAAATTGCTTTTAGCGCCCTGCCGAAAATCAGGCCCGGCGGCGATCAACGTGTTGTGAAGATCGAAGGGGCTGAGGGTCCCGTGCGTCGCCTTGGCCGGATCTCCACTGCCGTTCGAAACGATCATACCGGCCACGCCATTCTCGTTGCGACCGTCATTCCATCGGAACGCCATCACGACATCCGGCCCGCCTTCCGTTTCGACATGCGCGAGCGACAAAGGGAACGCGCCTTCGACATCCGGCCGTGCGAAAACAACACCAGCGAAATCGCTTTCCTGCAGCGTCCGGACCAGCCGAGTCGCGACCGCCGCATCATGCTCTCCGACGTAATATAAATTCGTCCCGCCATTTCCTGCGACTTTGATCCGGCCGCGCGGAAGCTCGCTGTCGCTGGCCCCGGCGACATCGAAACCTTTAGCACGGAGAAACTCCGCTACATCGACCGAACGTTCGATCGTCGAAAAGCCATGGTCGGAGGCGAGCAGAATGTCGGTGGTAGCCAGCGCCTTTTTGGCGTCGAGTGCCTTCAGGACGACGCCGAGATTCGCATCGACGGATTTGATGCCGCCTAACGAAACATCCGAACCCGGTGCGGTGGCGTGTTGGGAACGATCGGGGTCACTCATCCAAAGAACCGAAAATTCTGGCACCCCATCGCGCCACAACACTTCTGTCAGTGCGCGCGTCGTCCAGGCATCCTCCGCAACGTTCGGTTCCGCAGGCGCAGGAAACGGCCCGAGAAGTTTCACGATTCCCCCGAGAACTTCTTTCGGAAGCGTCTCACCGCCAAACAGGGTGCCTGAGGGCGCCTTTGGCGTCCGATTTTGCAGGAGCGGTGCCGTCTTAGTCCCGGCAACCGCGACGCGTCCCCCTTTTACCTGCACCAACTCGCCGATCGTCGGCACGGCGAGATATTTACCGCCGCTCACCTCGTCGCCTTTGCTGATCGTTTCAGGTGCATCGAGCCGCGCGAGTTTCCCGCCGCTGATTTCGGGCCGGAAAGCCCAATTGCCAATCATTCCGCTGCGACTTGGGTAGACGCCCGTCGCGAGTGCCGTTGCGTTCACGCTCGTAAGACTCGGATAGACGGAATGGTGCCGCTGAAACGTCACGCCCCGCTGGGCCAGCTTCCACAGATTCGGCGCGCCACTTTCCGTCACGAGATCGGGCCGCATGCCATCCCAGACGATCAGAATAACGTGTTTAGCTTTCGCCTGAGAAGGCAACGCGTCCGCCGCACTGATTAAGCGAAGCGAAAGCAATGCCGCCGCGAGGGGCAATACGAAGGATGCAACAAATGCACGGTTCACCGCGCTACCGTTCCTCAACCGAAGCGGACAGACAAGCCGCTGACTCGTGCCAATAATTTCTGGAAATTAAGCTTGTCTTCGCCGCACCCGTTTTCGACACTGCCCCTGTAATCAACAAATTGCCCCTTTATATGAAACTCTTCCTCGCTCTTCTGTGTGGTGCCGCTGCGGTCGGTTTAGGAGTCGCCTCCTCGTTTTCGGCTACCGCGAAATGCCCACTAGCCACGACGTATACGGGCACGGATGTTCAATCGCCCGAGAAAAACACTAAGAAGCAGTATGTAATTCACAATGGCATGCAGATCTGCGTCAGCGTGAATGCCGTTCCAGCGCACGAATCTCACGGCGATAAACCGCTCGGCCCTTGCACCGGTGGTGGGAAATAGTCTGCTGCTGCGCTGACCTTCGGCGTCCCCACTTTGTCATTCCGGCCGCTTCGGAGTGGTCGCGATTAGCTGCCGCGCTCGGAGGATTGTTCGTTGCCGCTACTCTCTGCGGCTGCTCTGACGGCGTGGCTTTGCCGACGCGGGCGGTCGTACTTGCTGCAGATGGCACACCGTCACTCCTTCGTGCGGGTACCGCCGCGAGCGAGACACTCGCTACCGGCTCTGACCCGATCGATCAAGGAACTGTAGCGACCGACGCCACCTCTAGCGCCTCCCTTGCGCTTACCCCGAGCGCTCTGATTGCACTTCAACGCTCCACTGAATTGAGGATTGCGTCGCTTTCCGTGCGCAAAGACGGCGATGAAACCGCAAGCGAATCGATGCGGCGTCGAGATGCGCATGTAGAACTCAAGCAAGGCGTGATCTACGGCTCACAAGAGCGCCCGGACGTCCAAGCTGCACCTCAACTCACCATCGACACGGTCGATGGGACGCTTGCCAGTCGCTATGATTGCACGTTCGCGATCACGCGGAGCGTAGATGGGACGCGCGTGATTTGCGCAAGCGGACTGCTTTATTTCCAGCCCAAAGGGCAAGCGGACGCGGTCGAACTCGAAGGCGGCTTTTTCGGCGAATGGTCCGACGGCCGGGGCCAGGTAGCGGCGGCGGAGACGAATGCAACGGCGCAAGCCGAATTATCCGCTACGCTCGAAGCTGTGCCGCCGCTTCGCGCCCTCCGCGACGCCGGTCGCCAAAAGCTGCCGAAGTAGCTCTGCCTCAGATTTTTGCGCGTCAGGCGCGCGATTAGCTTTGTAGGGAGCGTGCAGCTTGCAAAAAATTTCCGATGCGCCTGCCTTCTCGGAGCAATCGCCTTCACCAGTAGCATCGTTGCGTCGCTGGCTGCGCCGGCGGACGACGTTGCCAAGGCGCTCCGCAGCGGCGGTTCCGGAGAGGTTAGCAGCGCCACCCCCGAGCAACTCAGCGCCGCCTACACTGCCGTTGCCTCGCGCGTGAACGTGCGCGAGCTGCCAGAATACGTCGCGGCGGCGATCCAGCTCCGCCCCGATTTGTCGACGCAGACCACCGCCGCAAGTATCAAAGCCGCACTTCGCAACTCACCTGGCCAGCCGGTTGTCACCGCAATCGTATATCGAATTGTGCAGGCAGCTATTCTCGCAAATTCCGGTGCCGCGGTTGCGATCGCACGTGCCGCCGTCGTGGCCGCTCCCGGTTTGCGCGACACCAGTATCTCCGCTGCAGTCGCTGCCGCACCGGACCAGCGACTCGCCATTCTCCAAGCAACCAACATCGGCGCTTCCATCGCCGGAATCTTCCGCAGCGGCATTGGCGAACGCACCTTCTCTGTCGGCTTCGGGCGCTCAGGCCTGGCAACGTTCTCCGACACTCAAGGTAACGTGAGCTCGCCCGAGCAGCCACCCAGCCACCCGTAACGCCCGCTCTACCTCGCGCAAACTTCTCCACTTCGTGTTTGCCGGCGGCTTTCGCACTCGTTAAGCATTACGGCTTCCGTGGATGAAACCTCCCTCGCACTCGCTTTCCCTATCGCCCTTCCGCATCGGCGGTGTCGCACAGCTGCTCTTCTTTGCGACGCTGCTCACGATTCTTAGCTCCGCCTTTGACCGTGCGGCAGCACAGCAGGTGTTGCTCGCGTCGGCGGAGACCGCGGGAAGCATTGAGCCGCTCGCGCTCGAGGCGAACGAACTGGCGCCCGACATCAATCCTCCCCTTCCGGTCGCTGAAGGCGCGGCCGGCGGCGCGGCGCAGGCAGTGGAACAACCCGCAGAGATCGCGCCGGTGCCGCGGCGGTTTCACTACCTCTTGCGGCTGACCATTCGCGGCGTCTACGACGACAATATCAACGTCAGCCACGACAATCGCATCTCGGACTTCGTCACCTCGATCGAGCCGGGGATCATGCTCGGAATCGGCGACATCACCGAGCGGCAGGAGAACTATCTTCAGTTCGTTTATGCCCCGAGCATCTTCATCTACGCGGATCACGATGAAGCGAACGCCGTCCAGCATCTCGTTCACCTCGAGGGGCAATATCATTTCAGCCGGCTGACTCTCAACCTGAAGCAGGACGTGCAGATCCTCGACGGCGCGAATGTCGACATCGCCACGCAGAGCGGCCCGGTCACGGATCAGGTGAACGTCGACGTTGGCGGCCGGACGCGGGTGGACATCTTCACGACGCAGCTTTCCGCCGCGTATTATCTTAGCGGCAAGGTTTTCGTGAGCAGCGAGATCGGTCTTTCCATCTACGACTATCGCAGCTTGATCAGCTCGGAGTCCGCTTCCGCGAGTCTGTTTCTGAACTACGTCTATAGCCCGAAGGTCACCGTCGGCGTCGGGGGCGGCGTCGGGCGGAGCTATGTCGACGATCCAAACCCAGATCAAACGTTCCAGCAGTTCAACGCTCGCTTTAAATATCAGCTCAGCGACAAAGTTGACCTGAACGCGTCAGCGGGCGCCGAGTTCCGCGAATTCGAGGACAATGGCCGTGACGTCTATGTGTCGCCGGTCTTTGAGCTGAGCGCGAATTGGAAGCCGTTCGACGGCACCGCGATCAGTCTCCAGGCGAGCCGTCGCACCACAAGCTCGGCCGTGTTGTTCGGACAGGACTACACCTCCACCACTTTTTCAGGCACGGTGCGTCAACGCTTCCTGCGCCGCTTCACCCTTGGTCTCACCGGTGGCTATCAGAATTCCGAATACTTCAGCACGGTGAGCAATGTGGACACCGTCCGGAGCGACAACTACTTCTATGTCCAGCCGTCCGTCGATGCGAGCGTCACTCGATTCTGGAGTGTCGGAGCGTATTATCTCAGGCGCGAGAACAGCAGCGCAGTTAATTCTTTCAGCTTCTATGATAATCAGGTTGGGCTCCGCTCGTCGGTCACTTTCTAGGAACGCTGTCGTCGCTGAGGCGGCAGCCTTTCGGTCGCGGCTGAAGTTTGCACTGTTCTGCTGCGCGTTGTTTCTCGTCGCAAGCGGGTCGGCGCAATCACCGGCGCCCGCGTCGTCCGCTCCAGCACCCGAAGCGGCGCGCGCATCCATCGCCGTCCCGACAGCACCTCCACAGGGTGGCGCGGTCGCGAACCCCAATGTCGTCAGCGCGCCGAGTGGTTACACCCTCAGCGCGAATGATCAGGTCGCGATTGAAGTCTATGGCGAGGATGATCTTCGGACGAACGCGCGTCTCAGCGCGGACGGCAGCATCAGTCTTCCGTTACTCGGCGCCGTAAAACTCGGTGGGCTCACGCTGGCGCAAGCTTCCTCGCGCCTGACGGAACTCTACGGTCGCGATTACCTCGTGAACCCGAAGGTAAACGTCTCGCTTGCCAGCTACGCGAAGCGCCGTTTCACCATGCTCGGCCAGGTGAACCGCCCTGGCAGCTATGAAATGCCGGAAGGTAGCTCTGGCGGCATCGATCTTCTCGAGGCAGTCGCAATGGCTGGCGGCTACACTCGCATCGCGGCCCCGGAGCGGATCAGCGTTCGCCGCAAGGGCGGAAACGGCGATGAGGTCCTGCGCGTGAACGGCAAGCAGCTCGCCAAAAGCAGCGGCGAAGGATTCCGTGTGCAGCCGGGCGACACCGTCACCGTCGGCGAAAGCATTTTCTAGTTCAGCTGCATGACACCTTCTCCCCCCACTGTCCCACCTGCCATCGCGCCAAGCCCCGCTCCGGCGCGACCGCCCGCGTTCGAGTCGCTTCAGAGCGGCAGCCCATCGCGGGGCCTAGACTTCCGCCACCTTTGGCACACCGTTCTTGAGCGGCTTTGGATTCTTGTCCTTTGCACGCTGGCCGGTCTCTTCCTCGCCCTCGGCTACATCGCGCGCACGCCGAAGATCTATCAAGGTCACGTCGTCCTCGAAGTCGACGTCGCCGAGTCGAGCGTCAGCAGCGGCGCCGAAGACATGTCGAATCGCGTTCGCTCCATGTTCCTCGCCAGCCAGGAAGCGATGAGAACCATCGAGCAGAATCTCGTAAACCGCAGCCTGCTCGCGCGTGTCGTGCGTTCGGAAGGGCTCGCCGAAGATGGTGGCCAGGCCATGCTAGGTGGAAGCAAAACGCCCGGCGCTCCACCACAACCGAAGCCGTCTGTCGCCGCTAGTGAAGCACCCGACGAACCCGCCTTCACGCCAACCGAAGAAAGCCTCGCCGGCGCCTTGTCTGGGATGGTGAAGCCGGTGATCCGACGCGGCACGCGCCTGATCGATCTGTATGTGGTGAATCGCGATCCGGCGATGAGTCAGCGCCTTGCGGAAGCTGTTGGGCGTGAGTTCATCCGCGGCTCCATCGCGCGCCGCGCCACTGGCACCCAGGAGACGCTGCGTTACCTGATGGAAGAGGAGCAGCGCCTGAAGGGAAACCTGCAGAAGAGCGAAGCCGCGATCGCTGATTACAAGGCGAAAACCCCCGACGCATTACAGCTCGGCGGCGGCGTCGGTGCGACTGGTTCACAAACAGGTGCAGGTAGCACCGGCAGCCGCGGCGGGCTTGTTGAAGACAAACTCCAGGAGTTAAGCACAAAGCTGACGACTGCTAAGGCTGAGCGGCTGCGACTCGAAGGTGAACTCGCACAAATCGAACGCGCTGGTCAGGATGTCGATACACTCCTCGCCATCGCCAGCATCGCCAACGCGCCGAACGTGGCGGAGCGCCGCCGTGAGCTCGCACAAGTTCAGGCTGCGGTCGCGACACTTGGCCAGCGTTACAAAGACAAACACCCGCGCATGCTGGCCGCGAAAGCGGCCCTCGCGGAGACGCAGGCTTCACTCCGCCGGGCCGTGCTTGACCAACCGGCGATGTTAAAGAATGCAGCCCAACAAGCGAAGGCCGCCGAAGATAATATCCAGGCCGCCGCGTCTGAGCAGGAAAAAGCCGCACTCGCCCTGAACAAAGCGGCCATTGGTTACCAGGAACTCGCGCGTCAGGCAGAAAGCGATCGCGCGCTTTACGAAAGTGTCCTGCGCCAGATCAAATCGACCGACTTCAGTAAAGGCCAGCGCACGAATGCTGTCAGCGTCGTCGAGCGCTCCCCCACGCCAACGCAGCCGATCCAACCGAACCCGAAGAAGTCGATCATGCTAGGTTTGCTTGGCGGAATCGCCGCCGGCCTCGGCACCATCTTCGGATTGAACGCGCTGGATCGTTCGATCAAAACGGTCGACCAGGCAGAGAGCACACTCGGTCTGCCAGTTCTCGCTGCCGTCCCGGAAGTAAAGAAAGGTGAATCTGGAACTGCCAGCGCCGGCGAAAATCGGGACCGTGCTTCGTTAGGTAGTGCTAGCTATCGTCTCGTTGCCGAAGCGCCGGAAGGTCCAGCGGCAGAAGGATTCCGTAATCTCCGCGCCACTCTTTCTCTCCTCGGTCCTGAGAGTGAGCGGCGCGTTTTTCTTTTCACCAGCGCATTACCGAGCGAAGGGAAAAGCTTCACTAGCGCTAACTACGCCCTCTCCCTCGCACAACAAGGTCACCGCGTGCTGCTGATCGACGGAGATCTCCGGCGTCCAAGTCTGCACAAGATCTTCCTGCGCGACGAATCCGATGGGCCAGACGGCGAATCCCAAACCAAAGGAATTGTCGATTATCTGGTTGGCAACGCTTCGCTGGAAAGCGCTGTTCGCGTCGTGGAGGCGAGCGAAGTCGACGTCTTTGGCAC